>DATMJT010000570.1:0-5696 GCA_035553735.1 Pilimelia sp. | reverse complement strand
GTTCCGTCGGCCCCCTCCCGTCCGGCCGTCCCCGCGCCGGCGGTCCCCGATGGTCAGGATCCGGTGTCCGCCGCCCGGTCCGCCCCCGCCGGCTCGCCGGCCGGTGGCCCGCCGGCTGCCGGCCGACTCCCGGTGCGGGAGCCGGGCAAGCACGCGGCCTTCCTCGGCGGTCCCCGTCCGGGCAGCGGTGTCACCCCGGCCCAGCGCGCCGCGACGGCCGACACCGCGCTGCCGGACCGGGACCGGCACCTGCTGGACCCGCAACGCGGCGCCGCGGCGGCCTGGGGCCCGGGCGCCGCCGGCACCGCCACCGAGGCCGCCGGCACCGACGCCGCCGGCACCGCCACGGAGGCCGCCGGCGCCACCGCCACCGAGGCCACCGGCACCGCCACCGAGGCCGGCGCCACCGCCACCGAGGCCGCCGGCGCCACCGCCGACTTCTCCGGTGACGCCCCGGCTGCGCCCCGGTCCGGCGACGGGGCCGCGGCGGGCCCGTTCCACCCGGCCAACGAGGTGGAGGCCAGCCTGCTCGACGCCCGCGCCGACGGCAGCACCGACGCCTTCCTCTCCACGTTGCTGCTGGCCACGGTGCTCGTGCCGGTGCCCGACGGGGCTCCGGGGCGCCTGCGGCCGGGCGACGACAACTTCGCCTGGCGGACCAGCACCCTCGACGGCGACCCGTACGTGACCGTGTTCACCTCCGCGGAGCGGCTCGAGGAGCACGCGGCGAGCACCGGCGGCAGCCCGCCGCCCACGGTGCCGGTGCGATTCGTGCGCCTGATCCGGGCCTGGCCCGACCCGACGTGGTCGTTCGCGGTGAACCCCGGCTCGCCGGTGGGTGCCACGCTGCCCGGAGCCCAGATCATGGCGCTGGCGAGCTGGGCCGCCGATGTCGGCCTGGGCGCCGAGGACGACCTGGACGACGACGCGCCGGAGCCGACCGGCGCCACCCGGTACGGTGCGGACGGCGCCGCCGGCCGGGACGCGGCGCCGCGCGGCCTGGGCCGACCCGCGCCGCCGGAGGACTCCCGGCCGCCGACGATGCAGAAGGTGGTGCCGCCGGCACAGGTCGCCTACTACCTGGAGCGGGGCTATGACCGGGTGTCCGGGTTCGTGCACCGGGCCGCCGAGGTCGACCACCTGCGTACGCCGCGGGAGCTGCTCGGCGCCCTCGGCCTGCGCCATCCGGGCTCCCCCTTCCCGGCCGACCCGGACGAGCTGTACGTGCTGCGCTGGCCGGCGTACCGGCCGAGCCTCTACCGGATCCCCTACGGCGGCGCCAATGAGGCCGCGATGCGGGCGATGGAGGGCTGGGTCATCGAGCGCGCGCCGTTCCGGGGCAACGGGTTCACCCCCGGCGACAGCGGTGACGTGATCGCGGAGTTCAAGGTGGACAGCGCCCGGCTGCCGCACGGCGCGCAGCTGTGGCGGATGACGGCGCGCGGTGACGAGACGCTCGTGGCGATGTTCGACGCGGACTACGCGACCTGGCGGGAGGTGGCCTGATGCTCGTCCGCGACGGCTACGTGGCCCGCTGGCGCGGCCGCGACTACGACGCCAGCCCCGGCGACGACGAGGTCCGGCTGTACCGGCCCGGCCCGGCCGAGGGCTTCGAGGAGGTCCGGCCCGGCCGCTTCCGCCGCGTGGTGCCGGCCGACGAGGTGGAGGAGCTGGTGTACGTGCGCACCACCTGCACCTGGTTGGGCGAGCCGTTCACCGTTCTCGCGGCGCACGGCGAGTGGCTGCGGGTGGAGTACACCGGCGGCCGGCGGCCGGTCGCGCAGGCGTTGGGCCTGGAGGAGTTCGACTACGGCGTCTACCAGGGCTGGGCGCCGGCGACGGAGGTGCGCGACGTGCGCGAGTACCGGGTCTGAGCCGGACGTCCGGGGCGTGATGGGGTCGCCGCCCGGCGGCCCTACGTGGTCGCGGCCCGGCGGCGGCACCGCGCCGCCGCCCGACCCCTCGCGGTCACGACTTCGCCCAGCGCAGCACCTCACCGGCGACCAGATCCGGGCACTCCACCTGTGGGAAGTGGCCCACCCCGGGCAGTAGGCGCCACTCGTACGCGGCGATGACGTACCGGCTGGAGCCCTGCGCGGTGCGCGGCAGCACCGCCCGGTCCAGCGCCCCGTGCAGCTGGAGCGTGGGAGTGACCAGCGGCTGCCGCTGCAGCTGGCGCACGAAGCGGTAGCCGTGCAGCCGCAGCATGGACCGGAACGCCCACCGGTACGCCTCCAGGGCGCAGAACGCCGCCTGCGGGATCCGCATGGCCTCCTGGCAGCGAGCGGCGTAGCCGGCGAAGGTCGGGCCGGCCACCCACGGCGCCCCGCCCCAGCGGCGCAGGAACTCGCCCACCAGGGCGCCGCCGTCGCGGGTGAGCACGTGCTCGTAGCGGGGGAGCTGGAAGCGCAGCGTGGGCGCCGCGGCGCGGACCTGGCCGCGCGGGTCGGCGAACAGCGCGGCCCGCAGCCGCAGCGGGTGCGCGGCGCCGAGCACCACCAGCCGGCTGACCCGCTCCGGGTGGAACGCCGCCGTGGTCCAGCCGATCATGCCGCCGAAGCCCGCGCCGACGAGCATCGCGCCGCGCTCGCCCAGCGCCCGGATCAGGCCCGCCACGTCGGCGGCCATGGTGTACCCGTCGTAGCCCCGCGGGGGCTTGTCGCTCGCGCCGTACCCGCGCAGGTCGACCGCGACCGCCCGGAAGCCGGCGGCGGCGACGGTCGGCAGCACCTCGTGCCAGGCCCACCAGAACTCCGGGAAGCCGTGCAGGAACAGCACCGCCGGTCCGGTGCCGGCCTCCACCACGTGGAACCGGCTGCCGTTGGCGTCGACGAAGCGATGCGTCCACGGACCGTCGACCAGCACGCACGCCTCGTCCGCCAAGCCACCCATGGGCCCAGCCTAGGGCGGGCGCGGTGATGCGCATCTCGGGCGATAGGCTCAAATCGGAGCGTACGCGGGATCTCACGCACCGCAATGGGCGCCCGGCCACGGGTGGCGACCGCTAGCGTGCAGGCATGACCCCGTCCGCCACCCCCCACCGCGGCCTGTCGGTCCCGCTGGTCAGCGTCGCCGGTACCCCGGACGAGTGCGGCCGCGGGTACGGCGTCGCGGCCGCCGCGGCGATCGCCGCCAACCTCGAGCGGTACGCCCGCCGGTTCCGCGACCAGGCAAGCCTCGACGACGCCGCGGTACGCGTGGCCGGTGCCCGGTTCCGGGAGGTCACCGCGGCGCTGCACCCGCGCGTCGCCGCGATGCTCGACGGGGTGGCCGACGGGGCCGGAGTCCCGGCTGCGGCGCTGTACGCCCTGAACGCGCGCACCGAGCTGCTCTACGACGCGGCGCTCGGCCCCGCCGCCGGCGAGGGTGCCGGCCGGGAGGGCATAGACGGCGGCTGCACCGCGATCGGGGTGCTGGGCAGCCATACCGTCGACGGCCACCTGTGGCTGGCCCAGAACTGGGACTGGCACCCCGACCAGCGCGACACCACGCTGCTGCTGGCCACCCGCGACGAGCGCGGGCACGCCGTACTGGCGCTGACCGAGGCGGGAATGCTGGCCAAGACCGGTCTGAACTCCGCCGGCCTCGGGGTCTGCGTCAACCTGCTCACCTGCGACCGGGACGGGCTCGGGCCGCCCGGCGCCGCGCCGGGCGTGCCGTACCACGTGCTGCTGCGGGCCGCGCTGGAGGCCGACGGGCTCGGCTGGGCGCTGCGCGCCGTCTGCCGCAGCCCGCGCAGCGCCTCGATCAACCTGCTGCTCGGCCAGGCCGAGCCCGCCGCCGAACTGCCCGCCGGGGGCCCGCCGGTCCCCGGGCCGGCGGGCGGGGAGCCCGCCGCCGGGCGGCTGTCGGGCGGCGGAGAGTTGATCGACCTGGAGCTGGTGCCGGGCGACACCGGGTGGCTGCACCCCCGCGACGGGGTGCTCACCCACGCCAACCACCTGGAGTCGGCGGTCGGGGTGCACGACGCCATGAAGCACTGGGGCGGCTCGTCGCTGTTCCGGTCCGACCGGGCCCGGCGACTGCTGCGCGCGGCCGCGGGCACGGGCCCGGTCACCCCGGCGCACCTGGCCGCGGTGCTGCGCGACCACCTGGGGGCGCCGCTGGCGATCTGCCGGCACGTCGACGACCGGGACCCGCCGCTGGAGCGGGTGGAGACCGTCTACTCGGTCCTGCTCGACCTGGACGCCCGCCGCCTGGGGCTGGCGGCCGGGCCGCCGTGCGGCGGCGAGTACGGGTGGCTGGACCTGGCTACCGCTGTCGCGGACCGTGCGGCGGGTGGCCGCGAGGGCTGACCATGCGGCGCGCGTGCGTCGGTGACCGGGCGCCGGAGGTGACCGGGGCCGGATGCGGGCCCCGACACGGCCGGAGGCCGGTGACGCGTCCGCGTCACCGGCCTCCGGGTGGTGCTCGGCGTGATCAGTTCGTGGTCTTGACCACGATCACGTCGCTCAGGCCGCGGGCCTCCAGGAAGACCTCGATCCGGGTGCCGGAGCCGGCGACCTTGACCGAGTTTCGCGGGTTGTCCGCCGTCCAGTACCGGTCCGGGTTCGAGTCGTCGAAGACCGGAACGCCCTTCATGGCGGGCACGGTGACCGGCTTGCCCTGCAGGTGCAGGGTGATCGCCTTCTTCTTCTGCTTGCCGAAGGTGGCGTCGAACGAGCTGCGCCGGTTGGTGATGTCACCCACGCCCGGAACGGTGATCCGGCCGGGCCGGACGTCCACGGGCAGCACCAGTCCGTGACCGGGGTGCACGCTGGTGTTGTTGTCGCCGTACGCGTAGTTCACGTACCAGACCAGCATGCCCTCCGGGTTCGAGAAACGCTCCACCCAGTCCGGCTTCGTGTCGGCCCACCCGTAGTTGTACGGGCCGGTCCGCAGGCTGTCGTCGTAGCTGAAGTAGGTGCGGTTCTCGGCGATGTAGAAGTGCGGCACGGTACGGGTGTCCGTACCCGTGAAGCGCTTCCACCCGTTGTTGGCCCAGCCGCTGTCCGCCGTCTCGACCGTGTCGGTCCAGACCGTGGCGCCGTTCTTGGTGAACGTGATGTTGTCCAGGAAGGCGCCGGCGTAGTGCACGCCGCCGTCGGTCGCGTACCGGAACCGGAACTTGACCGCCTGGCCCTGGTAGGCCGACAGGTCGTAGCTCAGGTCCACCCACGCGCCGTTGCTGCTGCCGTCCAGGCCCTGGGTGCCGGTGCGCTCGACGTCGCCGTTGACCGTCTTCCACGGCACGATGGACCAGCTGGTGCCGCCGTTGGTCGAGACCTCGCCGTACAGGTAGTCGTAGTCGGCCTCGATCTCGTGCTGCAGCTTGGCCGTCACGGACGCCGAGGTGGCGCCGGTCAGGTCCAGGTCGCGGGTCAGCGAGACGTTGAGGTTGTCGGCGCTGCCGCCCCACCACTCGTACTGGCCCTCGTAGGGCGTGTTGTACTCGTCGGTGACCGTCTGGTCCGGCAGGTTGACCACGACCGCCTGGGCGCGCGGCCCGTTGGCGTCACCGGCCGGGCCCAGCACCGAGTACGTGGTGCCGCTGTCCGGCTTGATGGTGTAGTGGTTCAGCCAGCCCAGGAACAGCTTCTCCCAGGGGCCCATGAAGCTGGGCTTGGAGCCGGTGTCCACCTTGCCGTCGCTCAGCCACGAGCCCGCGGACATGAGCGACCAGAAGCCGGTGCCGTTCTCGATGCCGCCGGCCTGGG
>DATMJT010000569.1:0-9444 GCA_035553735.1 Pilimelia sp. | reverse complement strand
GCCACCGGTTGCAGAACGCCGCCGGCTACCTCGACGTGGGCGAGGACCTGATCGGCGCGGCGTGCAGCTTCTCGGGTGACACCCGGGTGCTCATGGCCGACGGGTCCACCAAGCGGATCTCCGAGGTCAAGAAGGGCGACCTGGTCCTCGCGGGTGACCCGAGGGCGAAGCGGGTGGGCAAGCGGCGGGTGCTCGCCACCTGGGTCCATCTGGACCAGCTCGGCCGGCTGCACCTCGCCGACGGCCGGTCCATCGTCACGACCGAGGACCATCCGTTCTGGAACGAGACCGACCAGCAGTGGCAACGCGCCGACGCCCTCGATGCGGGCGACCTGCTCTTGGCTGCTGACGCCAGCACTGTACGAGTGGGGGGCTTCAGCCGCGCCGCCATGCGCATGCGCCCCGCGCACAATCTCACCGTCCAGGACCTGCATACCTACTATGTCGTCGCGGAAAACACGCCGGTCCTCGTCCACAACACCGGACCCGACTGCGGCACGGCCTTCGGTAGGATGGCTGATGGTGCAAAGGATTTCCATGGCTCTGAGTACTCGCTGGACGAGATCACCGAATTTGTCAATGGGCATACGGGTGACGGAAATCCCCTGATGGGTCGACCGAGTCGTACTGAGGTGGAGGCGGCGCTACGAAACGCTGTCCCTGAGCCGATGCCCGGGACGGGCGTACGGTCGAAGTTTGAGCACAATGGAGTTCGTGTGATCGTGAACTTTGACATGCCATGGAGAAGCACGGCTTACTACCCCGGGCGGTGATGTCTAGATGCCAGCGAGTGAAGTGGTGAAGGCTTGGTTTGGGCCGGCGGTCGTGGCCGCGCTGGTAGCGGTCCGTGTACCGGTCTCCTCGGCTCGCGTGCTCAATCTCCTGGAGCTGATTACGGCCTGGAAGGTTCATGTGGATCGCATTGAAGCCGAGCTCCCTCGATCACTTGATGATCGGTCCGTTTGGGTGGCAGACGACCTGGTTGCTTCCCTTGTTCTCCGTGACCACCTGGAGATCGGTCTTGGGCATCTCGACGGGCAAGCTGCTTCCGCGGCACTGACGGTAGCCAAAGAGATTGACAATCGCTTTCTGGCTATGACTGAACGTGACACTGATGGATGTGTTGTCCGGGTTATGGGCGGTGAATTCACTGCCGAGGGGTGGTGGTGGTCACGAATCCCGGTAACTGGCCCTATTCGCCAGGAGTTAGACGAGTCTTTCGGGCACATCGCCGGATCTTGAGTCGCCACGTCGACGCCTCGCTACGGCTGACGCCAACACATAGGTACTCATCGACTGCGGAACCGACGCCTGTGACTTCTGTGGCTACCTGGCCTGGTTCGAGCAGGGTCCCACCGACCCGATGCACCTGTAGTTGCTCGTGAAGGACCTGCGCCGGCGGTGGGCGGCTATCCGCGTTTCCGTCGGGGGTTGACCGGCGGAGGGCTTGTTACGGTGGTGCGGTGAGGGTGCTGGCGGCCATGTCCGGCGGGGTCGACTCGGCGGTGGCCGCGGCCCGCGCCGTCGACGCCGGGCACGAGGTCACCGGCGTGCACCTGGCTCTGGCCCGCAACCCGCAGACGTTCCGCTCCGGCGCCCGCGGCTGCTGCACCCTGGAGGACGCCCGGGACGCCCGCCGCGCGGCCGACGTGCTCGGCATCCCGTTCTACGTGTGGGACCTGGCCGAGCAGTTCCACGCCGACGTGGTGGACGACTTCGTCGCCGAGTACGCCGCCGGCCGTACGCCCAACCCCTGCCTGCGCTGCAACGAGAAGATCAAGTTTGCCGCGGTGCTGGACCGGGCGGTCGCCCTCGGCTTCGACGCCGTGGTCACCGGCCACCACGCCCGGCGCGACGACCAGGGCCGGCTGCGGCGCAGCGTGGACCCGGCCAAGGACCAGTCGTACGTGCTGGCGGTGCTGACCGCCGACCAGCTGGCCCGGTCGATCTTTCCGCTGGGCGACTCGACGAAGGCGCAGGTGCGCGCCGAGGCCGCCGCCCGCGGCCTGGCGGTGGCCGACAAGCCGGACTCGCACGACATCTGCTTCATCGCCGACGGCGACACCCGCGCCTTCCTGGCCGAGCGGCTGGGCGAGACGCCCGGCGACATCGTCGACGCGCGCACCGGCGCCGTGCTCGGCACCCACTCCGGCGCCTACGCCTACACCGTCGGCCAGCGGCGCGGCCTGCGGCTGGACCGGCCGGCGCCCGACGGCCGCCCCCGCTACGTTTTGTCGATCACCCCGGTGACCAACACGGTGACGGTCGGCCCGGCGGAGGCGCTGGCGGTGGACACGGTGCACGCGGAGGGTCCGGTGTGGTCCGCCGGCCCGCCGCCCGACGGGCCGCTCGACTGCGAGGTGCAGCTGCGCGCCCACGGGCAGGTCGTGCCGGCCACCCTGCACCCGCACGGCGCCCGCGTGCGGGCCGAGCTGAGCCGCCCGGTCCAGGGCGTCGCACCCGGTCAGGCGCTGGTGGCTTACCGGCCCGACCCGGACGGCGACATCGTGCTCGGCGCGGCCACCATCACCGGTGCCAATGCCGCCTCGGGTGGAACCGGCGCGGCCCCGCAGTCGGTAGCCTCGCAAGGGTGACAGCGCAGCAGTGGCCGTGGCCCGCCGGTGCGGCCACCGGCATCGGGTCCCTGCCCGGCACGGACATCGCCGAGGCCCAAAAGATGGTCCTGGGCGAGCTGCCGGAGCTGCCCCACCTGGCGGAGCTGCCGGCCCGGGGCCCCGGCGCGGACCTGGTCGGGCGCGGTGCGGCGCTGCTGGTGGACCTGCCGGTCGAGCTGTACGCCGCCCGCTGGCGGGTCGCCGCCCGCCCGGGGCGGGACCTGCGCCGGGCGCGCGACCTGCACGAGCGCGACCTGGACCAGCTGGCCGAGCAGGCCGCCGGCTACCGGGGCCCGCTGAAGGTGCAGGCCGCCGGCCCGTGGACGCTCGCCGCACAGCTGGACCTGCCGGCCGGGGGCCGGCTGCTGCGCGACCCCGGCGCCGTCCGGGAGCTGGCGGCCTCGCTGGCCGAGGGGCTGCGGGCGTACGCGGCGCAGGTGGCGGCGCGGGTGCCGGGCGCCAGCGTGCTGCTCCAGCTCGACGAGCCGTCGCTGCCGGCGGTGCTGGCCGGGCGGGTGCCCACCGAGAGCGGCCTGGGCACCCTGCGCCCGGTGCCGGCGGGCCCGGCCGCCGAGCTGCTGCGCACCGTCATCGCCGCGGCCGGGGTACCGGTGATCGTGCACTGCTGCGCCCCGGACCCGCCGCTCGACCTGATCCGGGCGGCGGGGGCCGGGGCGGTCGCCGTCGATCTCGACGCGGTGGACCGGCCCGGCGCGACGGAGCGCCTGGACGTGCTGGGCGAGGCGCTGGACGCGGGGTTGGGACTGCTCGCCGGCGCGGCGGCGACCACGCCGGGCGTCGGGCCCTCGCGCAGCGGCTCACCGACCCCGCCACCGCGCCCGGCGGCACCGGGAGCCGGGGCGCCGGCCGGGCCGGCGGGCGGCTCGCCGGCGGGGCGTGCCCCCGACCCGCGGGAGCTGGCCGACCGGGTGCGCCGGCTGTGGCGGCGGCTCGGCCTGACCGCCGAGCGGCTGCCGAGCCAGGTGGTGGTCACCCCGGCGTGCGGGTTGGCCGGGGCCGCGCCGGGGTGGGCGCGCGACGCGCTGGCCGCCTGCCGGGCGGCCGGGCGCGAGTTGTGGGAGGCGCCGGAGCCATAGAAGACTGTCATAGGGTTTGTGCGACACCACACCGAGTTCCGACGAGGGGAGTCATCGTGATCGGCCTTCCGCGCTCGGCCCGGCGGGACCGGACCGGCTCGTGCTCGTGTCGGGTGTGGCGCTGACGTGGGACGGGCGGTGGGGTCCCTCTTCGGCCTGGCGTACGGCGACGCGTTGGGCGCCGCCACGGAGTTCCTCTCCTACGAGGAGATCCTCCGGCGGTACGGCGCCGGCGGACCGCGCGAGCTGGTCGGTGATCCCGCCCGGGTGACCGACGACACCCAGCTGGCGCTGGCGGTCGGCTGGGCACTGCACGAGGCGGACGGGCCCACCCCGGAGCTGCTGGAGCCGCTGCTGCGCAAGCGGTTCGTGGACTGGTCCCTGAGCCCGGACAACGACCGGGCGCCCGGCAGCACCTGCCTGCGCGCCTGCGCCGCGCTGGCCGCCGGGTTGAGCTGGGCCGACGCCACCGTCATCGACGCGAAGGGCTGCGGGGCCAACATGCGGGTCACGCCGGTCGGGCTGGTGCCGGGCTTCGACCTGGACACCCTCGCCGGCACCGCGCAGTTCCAGGCCGGGCTGACCCACGGCCACCCGACGGCGCTGACCGCCAGCGAGCTGACCGCGCTCGCGGTGTGGCTGCTGCGGCACGGCACCGAGCTGTCCGAGCTGCCGCGGCTGCTGCGCGACCGGTGTGTGGCGCAGTGGGCGCTCTACCGGGAGGACTGGCTCGGTGACCTCTGGCGGCGGGCCGGGGACGCCGACGCGGCGACGTTCATCACCCGCGGCTGGCGGGACTGCCTGGGCGCGCTGGACGCGTTGACCGAGGCGCTGGGGCGCCCGGACGACGGCGGGGACGCGTGCCTGGCCACCGGGGCCGGCTGGGTGGCCGAGGAGGCGCTGGCCACCGGGCTGTACTGCGCCCTGCGCCACCGCGACGAGCCGGTGGCCGCGCTGGGCCGGGCGGCCGCCACCTCCGGCGACTCCGACTCCATCGCCGCGTTGGCCGGCGCGCTGCTCGGCGCGGCGTACGGCATCGCGGCGTGGCCCGCCGAGTGGGCGACCCGCATCGAGTACGGCGACCAGCTCATGGTTCTCGGCGCCGCCTGGGACAGCTGACCGGCGCGCCGGTCCCGAGCCCGGGTCGATCACGCGGGAAGTCGGTGGGGCCGGTTACCGTGCGGGGGACACGTGATCACTGCGGTCGCCAGCACGGAGGTCGAAGCGGTGCCAGATGCGGTGGGGGACCCGGCGGAGCGGGACGCGGGGGCGCGAAACGTGGCGCCACGGGGCGCGGGGCCGCGAAAGGCGGCACCACGGGACGCGGGGCCACGGGGCGCGCCGGGGCCGCGGGCCCTCGACGCGGGAGGCGGGGCGGACGCACCGGCGTCGGGCTCCGGGAGCGAGGGGGTCGCCCCCGAGCCGACGGCCGAGGCGCGGGAGCGGCACGCCCGGCTGAGCGAGGAGATCACCGAGCACCAGTACCGCTACTACGTGCTGGACGCCCCGACCATCCCGGACGCCGAGTTCGACCGGCTGCTGCGCGAGCTGGAGGCGCTGGAGGCCGACCACCCGGCCCTGGTCACGCCGGACTCGCCCACCCAGCGGGTGGGCGGCACCTTCGCCACCCAGTTCACCCCGGTGACGCACGCCGAGCGGATGCTCTCGCTGGACAACGCGTTCACCGACGAGGCGCTGGCGGCCTGGGCGGAGCGCGTCGAGCGCGACGCGGGCGGCCCGGTGCCGTACCTGTGCGAGCTGAAGGTGGACGGCCTGGCGATCAACCTGACCTACCGACACGGCCGGCTGGTGCGGGCCGCCACCCGCGGCGACGGCCGCACCGGCGAGGACGTCACGCCCAACGTGCGCACCATCCGCGAGGTGCCCGAGCAGCTGGCCGTCGACCGGCCGCCGGCCCTGCTGGAGGTCCGCGGCGAGGTGTTCTTCCCGGTGGCGGCGTTCGAGGAGCTCAACGCCTCGCTGGTGGAGCAGGGCAGGGCGCCGTTCGCCAACCCCCGCAACGCGGCCGCGGGCAGCCTGCGGCAGAAGGACCCGCGGATCACCGCCGGGCGCGGGCTGCGCCTGGTGGTCCACGGCATCGGCGCGCGGGACGGCTTCCGGCCCGAGTCGCAGTCCGCGGCGTACGCGACGCTGGCCGAGTGGGGGCTCCCGGTGAGCCGCCGGTGGGAGGTGGTGCCCGACCTGGCCGGCGTGCGGGACTACATCGCCCGCTACGCCGCCGCGCGGCACGAGATGGAGCACGAGATCGACGGGGTCGTGGTGAAGGTCGACCCGACGGCCATCCAGGGCCGGCTCGGCTCGACCAGTCGGGCGCCGCGCTGGGCGATCGCGTTCAAGTACCCGCCCGAGGAGGTCACCACGATCCTGCGCGACATCCAGGTCAACGTCGGGCGCACCGGCCGGGTCACCCCGTTCGCGGTGCTGGAGCCGGTGCCCGTGGCCGGGTCCACGGTGGCCCTGGCCACCCTGCACAACGCCCGCGAGGTGGAGCGCAAGGGGGTGCTGATCGGCGACACCGTCGTGATCCGCAAGGCCGGTGACGTGATCCCGGAGGTGCTCGGGCCGGTGATCGAGCGACGTCCGCCGGACGCGCGGGCGTTCGTCATGCCCACCCGGTGCCCGGCCTGCGGCAGCCTCCTGGCGCCGGCCAAGGAGGGCGACATCGACATCCGGTGCCTCAACATCGAGTGCCCGGCCCAGAAATCCCGGCGGCTGGAGTTCGTGGGCGGGCGCAAGCAGCTCGACATCGAGGGCCTGGGCGAGAAGGCGGCCGCGGCGCTGCTGGACTCCGGGGCGGTCACCGACCTGGCCGACCTGTTCGACCTGACCGCGGAGCGGCTGACCGAGTGCCCGTTCTTCGTCAACGACGACGGGCGGCTGTCGGCCAACGGCGCCAAGTTTCTCGCCAGCCTTGACGAGGCGCGGCGGCGGCCGCTGGCGCGGATCATCGTCTCGCTGTCCATCCGCCACGTCGGACCGACCGCCGCCGAGGCGTTGGCCAGGGAGTTCGGCTCGATCGACCGGATCGCGGAGGCCACCGAGGAGGAGCTGGTCAACACCAAGGGGGTCGGCCCGACGATCGCCGCCGCGCTGCGCGACTGGTTCGACCAGCCGCAGAACCGGCGGCTGCTGGACAAGTGGCGCGCCGCCGGGGTCCAGCTGGCCGAGGAGCGCACGGACGCCGGACCCCGCCCTCTGGAGGACGTGACGGTCGTGGTGACCGGGACCCTCACCGCGTACTCCCGCGACGCCGCGGAGGAGGCGATCACCAGTCGGGGTGGAAAAGTGACCGGCTCCGTCTCGAAGAAGACCAGTTTCGTCGTGGTGGGGGATAATCCAGGGTCCAAGTACGACAAGGCGCTGTCCCTGGGGGTGCCGGTGCTGGACGAGGCGGGGTTCGAGGTGCTGCTGGCCGACGGGCCCGACCGGGCCCGCTCGGTCGCTCAGCACAAGGAGGAATAAGGCTTGTCGGTCGCGTGATGCCTGTATTGCAGGTTAGTCACGACAACTTCTGATTTGTGCGCCTCCTGGCCGCCGGCCGTAGGGTGAGGGCGCCCCGAGTTGGCGCCGGGCCGGTGCCGGCGAGACCGGGCCGAGCGACGCGTCGGAGGTCCGCATGGAGCCCGCTGAACTGCGGAACTCCGTCCCCCCGGAGAGGGCGGTGCCGCTCCACCTCTACGTGGGCGCGGTCGTCGTCGCCGGTGCCGCGGTCGGTGCCGCTCCGCTCGCCGGGCTGCCGGCCCGGCTCGACGACCTGCCGGCGGCCTTCTGGGCGATGGCCGCGCTCGCCGTGCTCGTCGACGCACGGCCCTTCACCCCGCCGGGCCGGTGGCAGAGCGCAGCGGTCTGCCCGTCGGTCTGCTTCACCTTCGCCATCCTGCTCGCCTGGGGCCTCGGCCCGGCCGTCGCCGTGCAGGCCGCGGCCGTCGTGGTGACGTCGCTGCGGCTGCGGCACGCGCTCTGGCGGGCGGCGTTCAACATCGCCCAGTACGCCCTCGCCCTGGCCGCGGCGCGCGCCGTCACCCGACTGGCCGGTCCGGTGCCGTTCACCCCGGTCGACGGGGCGTTCCCGGTGCCGCGGTGGACCGACGTCGCCGTCGCCGTGCTCGCCGGCCTGGCCTGGTTCGTGGTCACCCACCTGGCGGTGGCCACCGCCCTCCAACTGCGCTTCGGCGGTGGCGCCTGGCGCGCCACGTCATGGGCGGCCGAGCTGCTGTCCACCGGGGCGCTGCTGGCGCTGAGCCCGATCCTGCTCGCCGCGGCGCACACCACGCCGGCACTGATCCCGCTGGTGCTCGTGCCGATCTACGCCGTGTACCGGATGGCGCGGCTGTCCACCGAGCAGGACCGCGCCGCCGCGGTGGACGCCCTGACCGGGCTGGCCAGCCGCAAGGCCCTGGTCGCCGAGGCGACCACGCAGGTGGACCGGCACGCCGACCGGGTGGCGCGCGAGGCGCCCGACCCGCACCTGGCCCTGGTGCTGATCGACCTGGACCGGTTCAAGCACGTCAACGACGCGCTCGGGCACGCCGTCGGCGACCGGCTGCTGGTCGAGGTGGGGCACCGGCTGCGCCGCGCGGTACGCCCGGCCGATCTGGTGGCCCGGCTCGGCGGCGACGAGTTCGCCATCCTGGCCCCGAACCTGCCCGACCGCGCCGCCGCCCGGGAGCTGGCGGACGGCATCGCCGCCGCCCTGACCGCACCGGTGAACCTGGACGGGCTGCCGGTGGACGTGGCGGGCTCGATCGGGGTGGCGGTCTTCCCCGAGCACGGGGCGGACTTCGCTACTCTGCTGCGCCACGCCGACGTGGCGATGTACGACGCCAAGCACGCCGGCGGCCCGGTGCGGGTCTACAGCCCCGAGTCCGACCGCAACTCGGCGCAGCGCCTCGGCCTGCTCGCCGACCTGCGCCGCGCGCTCACGCCGCCGCTGGCGGAGGACCCTTCTGCCGCCTCGGCCGACGGGCCCGGGGAACTCGGCATGTTCTACCAGCCACAGGTGGAGGTGGCCACGGGCGCGGTGGTCGGGGTGGAGGCGCTGCTGCGCTGGCGCCACCCGCGCCGCGGGCTGGTGGACCCGGAGGAGCTGATCCGGGTCGCCGAGCAGAGCGCGGTGATGTCGGTGCTCACCCGCCGGGTGATCGACGAGGTGGTGGCCCAGGTGGCCGCGTGGCAGGCCGGCGGCACCCCACTGCGGGCGTCGCTCAACGTCAGCGTGCGGGACCTGCACTCCGGGGAGATCGCCGACCAGATCGTGGACCGGCTGGCCCGGCACGGCGTACCGCCGCAGCTGCTCCAACTGGAGATCACCGAGGGTGCGCTCATGGCCGATCCGCGGCGGGTGCTGGCCACCATCTCCCGGCTGGACCGGATCGGGGTGGCGATCGCCCTGGACGACTTCGGCACGGGCTACTCCTCGCTGCAGCACCTGCGCCGGCTTCCGCTGACCGAGGTCAAGGTGGACCGGTCCTTCGTGCTGGGCATGGCGCGTGACCCCGACGACGCGGCGATCGTGCGGTCCATCATCGAGCTGGCCCGGGCGCTGGGCCTGCGGGCGGTGGCCGAGGGCGTCGAGGACGAGGCCACCTGGCGGCTGCTGCACGCGGCCGGCTGCCACGTCGCGCAGGGGTGGTTCCACGCCCGCCCGATGCCGCCGGCCCAGCTCGTCGACTGGCTGGCCCGCTACCGCCCGCCGCGGCTGGTCGCGCACG
>DATMJT010000568.1:0-11934 GCA_035553735.1 Pilimelia sp. | reverse complement strand
GACCGCTCGGGCCCCGGCGGCGCCGGACGGCTGGTCGGCGCCGCGCTGCGGCGGCGGAAGCGGTCGGCCGGCCGAGTGCTCGTCACGTCGATGACCATAGTGCGCCGGACGGCTCGCCGGTGTACCCCGGTACGGCGGCGCGTTACGGTGTGACGACCAGCCGCGCCCGGGTGGTGGAACGGCAGACACGGCCGCCTTAAAAGCGGCTGCCGCGAGGCGTGCGGGTTCGAGCCCCGCCCCGGGCACGCACAGCATCCGCAACGAAATCATCGGGAGGCTGGAGCAGATTCTTCCGTCAATGGCGTGCGAAGGATCGCCTGGACGGTGGCGCCGGGTTGGTGGCGGTCTCTCCGGTGATCATGACCCGGAGGTCCAGCTCGCT
The DNA here is from genome assembly GCA_035553735.1 of Pilimelia sp. Lineage (GTDB taxonomy): Bacteria > Actinomycetota > Actinomycetes > Mycobacteriales > Micromonosporaceae > DATMJT01. Next base: position 11,552 of record DATMJT010000568.1, on the reverse strand, counting down.
GGTGAGGTCGTTGTACCGCCGTTCGAGGTTGAAGGCGTCGTATGGGAGCCGTTGGCGCTCAAGCGGCCGGCGGTTCAGTCGATCCTGGTCTGTGGGGTAGCGTCCAGAAGTTCAAGATCAGTCGGGGGCCGACTTCATCGACCGGCCACAGCAACGCTCGTGACGCACATTGACGAGCGGGTGAGCCCGGCCGCTGCTTCAGGAGCGCAGGGCGTCGGCCGGTTGCACGCGGGCCGCCGCGATCGCGGGGTAGACACCTGCCACCAGCCCAGTGACCATCCCCACCACCGGGCCGCCGCCGAGAACCATCGGTTCGAGAATGACCAGCCAGGATTTCGCCAGGCAAGTTGCGGCCGTGACATGCACGCCGGCGATAGTCCCCACCACACCGCCGATCAGCCCAAGCCCAGCAGTCTCCAGGCAGAACTGCGCGGCGACGGCACGGCGGGAGGCGCCCACGGCACGGCGAAGGCCGATCTCGGCCCGGCGTTCGAGCACTGATACGTAGGAGACGTTGCTGACGCCGAGCGCGCCGATCACCAACGAGACGAGCGCAAGACCGAGAAAGAGCGCTTGCGTCTCCCGTTCGACGCCGGCCTGCAGCGAACGCAGGTCCGGCGGCACCAGCACGGCGAGGTCGTCCGGCGCCTCGGGAGCGATAGCGAACGGTACCTCACGCGCCACCTGGTCTGCTGCTCCGAGCTGCGTTCTGACGATCATTTCGGAATCGGGGAACCGCAGGCCAGACGGCGTGGTCGTGGCGGCGGTCCAGTACGGTAAGACCACCGCACCAGTCATGCCCGCGTTGCCGGGTGGCGCCTGATAGACACCTAGAACTGCGTAGGGGACGTCGGCAACGAACACCATGGCCCCAGGCCCCGGGTCCGCCCCGCTGAAGAGCCGGGTGGCGGCCACCGAGTCGACAAGCGCAACCCGGTCGCGCCGCCTCTCGTGGCCGGCGTCGAACATCCGTCCGTTGATCAGGGTTGCGCCGGCGGCCGTCAAGCCACCTTCCTGGGCCGCCAACACCGTCGCCTCAGTCCACGGCGCGTCGTCGTGACGGATGTTCGAGACCGAGGGCTGCCCGTCGGCCCTGGCTATGAGGCCCGCCTCCCGTACGCCGTTCAGTGCAGCCACCCGCTGGCGCTGGGTGACCTCGGGACGGGGCACGTACCTGCCCGGATCGATCGCGGGGTACTTCACCTTCACCTCGGTGGCCGTGAATTCGTCGAACTTGGCGCTGACCGCTTGTGAGGCGCTGGCGGTGATTCCCAGCGTGGCGACGGCCGCGCAGATGCCGAACGCGATGCCCAGCGCGGTGAGTGCGGCGCGCCCGCGACGCCCGCCCATGGCCTGCACGGCCTGAATGAGGACATCCCTGGCCGGCGTGGTGGCGCGGCGAGGCCGTGACGGGTCAGCTGACGGCACCGTCGACCACCTTCACGACCCGGTCAGCGCACGTTGACACGCTGTCGTCATGGGTCACCACAATCAGTGACCGCTCCGGGGTCACCAACTGCCGGAGTAGGTCCATGACATGTGCCGAGTTCTCCCGGTCCAGATTTCCGGTCGGTTCATCACACAAGATCACCGCTGGTGAGTGCACGATGGCACGAGCGACCGCTACCCGCTGCCGTTCACCCCCTGACAGCGTCGCCGGCCGGGCGTCGAGCCGATGACCTAGCCCGACCTGGAGAAGAGCGTCCGTCGCCAGCCGGGTTCGCTCACGGCGGGGCCATCCCTGATGGGCCAGCGGCAGCATTACGTTGCCAACGCAATTGAGGTGCGGAACCAGGTGGAAAGCCTGGAAGACGAATCCGAGCGTGACTGCACGCAGGGATGTCAGTTCGCGTTCGCTGAGCTTCGATGTGTCGGTATCATCGAGCAGGTATCTTCCGGACGTTGGCACGTCCAGCAGCCCGATGATATTGAGGAGAGTGGACTTTCCGGCGCCCGATGGGCCGACGATGGCCGTCATTTCGCCGCGCTGAATCTCAAGGTCGACCCTGCGTAGCGCCGACACCGCCACGGGGCCCGGGAAAGTCTTGGTGACGGCCACCATTTGCACGACCGCGTCACCCAATAGGGCCGCCGTTCCGGGATCCGACAGCTACCCGCACGCCGGCCGTCAGCTCCGCCGGGCCGGTCACTGCGGCGCGTCCGTCCACGACGAACAGGACGTTCACCGGCACCGTCGTTATGCTGTCGGCCGACCGTACGCGAACCTCGGTCTGTCCTCCCGGCTTGGTCCACAAGGCCGACACCGGGACGATGACGGCCTTGTCGGGACTCTGCTGACGGACCACCCGTACCGACATCGGGAGACCTTCGGTCAGGCCCTCTTCCTCCGAACTGGCGGCGATGGCGAAGGTCGCCTCATAGCTCGTCTCGTCCTGCTCGGTGGACTTGACCTCCTTGATGCCGACAAGGGTGACCCTCTTCCGGCCAGCCGGCTCATCACCGATCGACATGCTCGTGCCGGTGGGCAGATCCCGAAGGTCGGCGCGCTCCTCCTCGTTCACCGTCGCTACCACTTGCCACCCGGCTGACGCCACCGTGAGGAGAGGCTGGTCGCCCTTGTCCCCGATCGCGGCGGTGACCTCGACCACGGTCGCCGGCAACGTGGGGAGGAAAACCACCTCGTTCATCGGAAGCAGCCCGCCGCGCACCGCGGTGCCGGGCCGCGACGGATTTGGCGTGGCGGAAGCCGGATCTGCGGCTCCGGCCGGTAGCGGATAGCCGGCTTCCTGGTAGAGGCGGACCACCCCCGCAGCGGTAGCGCGATCGTAGACATCGTCATCCCAGAGGCCCAGGGCCCGGCGCAGCTGGCGAACGTCGGGTCCTTCGTCACCCAAGTGGAGATCACGGTAGCTGGGAAACCTGCCCTTCAGCGCGATCAGCGGTCTTCCCGACACCACGGCGACAACCTGGCGGTTGTTCACCCGTTTGCCGCGCTTCACCGGAAGATCGGTGACTACCGATTTTCCTTCGGAGAGGGTGGGGCCATGTATGACGGAGCGCGCTCGGCGGCGGAGCTTGCCGTCCAGCGTGAACGCGTCGGTCAGCGGTCCCTTCTCCACAACGGCGGTCAGGTCGGACGGCGAAGGCGGCGCCGCCTCAGCCGCACGTTGGGCGGGTGTCCGCGCGCGAGATGCGACAGCCCACACTGATAGCGTTGCCGCGACAACCGCAACCACGACCGCCGCGGTGACGACCATCTGCGGGCGCCGAACCGTCATGCCTTCAACAACTCCTGGGCCTTCACCAACGCTTTGCGCACCAGGGCGTTCCAGGCGACCATGTCGGCCTCGTATTTCGCCAGCGACTTGATGGAGCCCTGAGCCTTTGCGGCCGCGACCGCCTCGCTGAGGCCGACGGACTTAGTGCACGTCGCCTCAGCCGTCGCAATTTTGATTTCGTTCGCGGCTGCGGCGTCCAGTGCTTTGTGGTCTTCGCGGGCGATGCCCTTATAAAGGTCGCGTGCCTTTTCTCGCATGTCCCGGGGATGCTGGATTCCAGGGTAGCCTGCGTTCTTGACGCACTCTCGCCATGGATCGACGAGGGCTAGAACCTTCGGGTTCTTTTCGATGTCGTTAGACGCTTCGATCCGGACGAGATTATCCGCCGTGAACGAAAGGCGGAGGTACTCCTTGAGGTCACCGTAGAGGCTCGTACGGATCGTGCCGAGGCAACCGCCTCGAGGCATGTCGATTGTGGTGCCGTCTGGGGCGGTGAACGAGACCGTCTCGGAATCCGGCCCGTATTCGGCAAGAGTAAGTTTGCGCTTGTAGGAATCCGGCGTCTGCGCATATGCAGAGCTGTCGACCACCTCCTGCTGAGGTTTTCGGCGGGGGTCGTAACCGTATCCGATACGCGCGGCCTCGATGGGATCCGTCGAAACCGCCCGCTCCTGGTTGTCGGGCCTCTTCGCCGGCGGCCTTCGCTCAGGGAAAATTTTGAAGCCTTGCTCGGTCAAGCAGCGACGGACCAGTCTGCCCTCGATCTCCTGGACCTCTTCGTATTGCTGCTGAGCTGAATCCCACGCCATCTGCGCGCGTACGGCGGCAGCTTCCGTGTCCGGCGAGGACTCTTCACCGCTACACCCGCCGAGCCCTAGCAATACCGCTGCCGCTACGCACAGCGATCGACGACGTCCCATCACGAGCACCGGTCTTCCTCACGCTTGTCTTACCAAGACGGACATCTCACCCACGGTAGTCTACAGTCCGCGGGCGAGACGCCACGCCTTGGTCCCCTTAGAGCCTACCCGACCTGCAGGCACAGCGTTCGATCAGCGCTGAAGGAGGATGGTTATCCCGGCTCGCCTGCTAGCGAGACCTGCAACGAACTCAAGCCGGCGGGTGGATTGACCTAGACTACATCCGGTCAGCGGGTCAGCAGCCGTTGTTGGGGTACAACTCGTTACCCTCGCCGCGGTCGTTCGCGGCCGAGCTGCTGGAGATCCCCTGCCCGTTGGATAGTACGATGGTCTTGGTGTCGTTGAAGGTGCCGTAGTCACAGACCAACCACGTGTTGGCGTTGTAATTCCGCCACGAGCTGTCAGCCCGGTAGACTGCGGGCAGCTCATAGCTCCAGTGGAAGTTTTCGACATTGATTCGGTACATCGAGTTGCCCGTGCTGTAGTTGGCATCCTTGTAGACGCAGAAATAGCCGGTGTAGCAGTTTCGGTCCACCGCCGCCTGTGCCGGCGCGGCCACCCCGAAGATCGCCGTCGCGGTAACCGCGCCCGCAAGAACTACGGATTGTACTGCTCTCATGTTGCATCTCCCGTGAAATGGTCTACCGGATTGAGTCACGAAGGCCCAGTGAAACGCATGCGCCTTTGGCCTATTCGGTCAATCTGATAGACAAGCCCTTATGTCGATTGCAACCGAATGTAGCGGTCGCGTCTTTTTCGCGCTACCCCGTTAGGGGCAGACGATGACGGAAATGTCCGTCTCGCCGGGATTCCCGACCGAATTCTTCGTAAATATATGCGCAAGAAGTTAAATTGGTCACACTTAGTTGGTAGGACTTGTGCCGTTTGCGTGTTCGTTCACGCGGTTCACCGCATCGGCGATCGAAGAATCAACGGCAGCGAGTCGCTGGCCACGTCCCATGCTGGTTCGGCAGCTGCCGATCTCGGTGGGCCGCTGCCCCCAACCTCGCGAGGTCATTACACCCAGGATTCCTGAGTCCGAGGCGTTCTTGCCCCGATGATTCGTGTGGTGGGTTCAGCTGGCTCGGCGGGCTGACCGGGTTGTGTCGATGGGCGACGTGGCTGGGCATGGCTGGGCATGGCTGGGCGCCGTCTGTCGCGGTCGCCGTGCACGACGAGGATCTGCGGCCAGGCGATCAAGTCGGCGGCGACGGCCGCGGCGGTGCACCAGGCTTGGTTGATGGCGAATTGACGCGACGGTAGCCGGCGCAGGCCGGTGTCTTTGGCGCAGCGATCCGGTCCTCGACGCGGGCGTGGGCGCGGAGGCGGCCCTCCAGCCGCTGCAGCGCACCTACGACGGTATTGGTGACCAGGGCGGTGCAGCAGGCCCCGGCGCGGGCCGGAGAGCCGGTTGCAGGGTAGCGGCGGCGATGCGGGTGGCCGAGCGCCGATCCTGCCGGCGGCGAGCCGGGAGGCTCTCGACCTGCGGAGCCCCAGCCTTTCGATCCGCGGGGTACCGGGGCTTTCGATCCGCGTGGACACCGCCTCGGTGGTCGCCGGTCTGCCCCGGGGACGACCAGGGCATACGCTGGAGCGCGGCGCGCCGGACGGGGCTGCCGGTGCGGGCCCAACCCGTCTACCCTTGATCTCGCACGGGCGCCGTGCACAACCCCACAGGGAGGCATTGAAGTGAAGAGCCGCAACCCGGTGCTCAGCCGCCTGGGCCAGGCCGCCGAGCGGGAGCGGGCGGCTGCGTACGCTCCGCCCGCGCCGTACGGCCAGCCCGGGCACGGACCGCAGCAGTACCCGACCGGTGCGGGCTACCCGGCAGGAGTCGGCTACCCGGCCGCGCCGCCCACCGTCGCGCCGATGACCATCGACGACGTAGTGATCCGTACGGTGGCGCTGCTCGCCATGGTCGGCGTCAGCGCGGCCGCCGCCTGGGTCGCCGTACCCGACGCGCTGGTCGGCCCGGCGCTCATCGGCGGGGCCATGGTCGGCCTGGTGCTCGGCCTGGTGATCGCCTTTGCCCGGGTCACCAACCCGCTGGTGATCGGCGGGTACGCGATCGCCGAGGGCGTGTTCGTCGGCCTGATCAGCAAGATGTTCGAGAGCCGGTTCGACGGCATCGTGCTCCAGGCCGTCGTCGGCACCTTCGGCGTGTTCTTCCTGATGTCGATGCTCTACAAGGCGAAGGTGATCCGGGCCACGCCCGGCTTCATCCGCGGGGTGATGGCCGCGGTCGTGGGCGCCTTCGCGCTCATGATGGTCAACCTCGTGCTCGGGTTCTTCGGGTACACCACCCCGCTGCGCGACGGCAGCCCGATCGCGATCATCTTCAGCCTGGTCGTCATCGTCATCGCGGCGCTGACCTTCATCATCGACTTCCACCAGGCGGAGGAGGGCGTGCGCTACGGCCTGCCGCGCAAGTACGCGTGGCTCAGCGCCTTCGGCATCGTGGTCAGCCTGATCTGGCTCTACCTGGAGGTGCTGCGCCTGCTGAGCTACTTCCAGGGCGACGACTGAGCCGGGTCAGTCCTCCCGGATTCCTGCGGACGCCCGCCCTCCGGGGCGGGCGTCCGTGCCGTACCGGGACGGATACCGGTCTGCGCCCTCGTCGCCTCGGCGGGCGTACCGCCGCGGCGCGGCACGGTACGGTGCCAGCGGAGGTGGGCGGTGAGCGCGCAGGAACTGCTCCGCATCGTGGACCTGGTGGTCGGTCAGGTCGCACACTGGACGCCGCAGCGCTGGGCGGCCCCCGCGAGCGACCCGGAGGTGACCCGGGCCGACCTCGTGCACGGCCTCGTGCAGCGTCTGGCCGACCTGGCCGCGGAGGCCGAGGGCCAGCCGCGCCGCACCGTGCCCCGGCTCGACAGCGACCTGGCGCTGCCGAACCAGCTCCAGGTGGTGGCGATGGACCTGGTCACCGCGGGCGCCTCCGACCTGCTCACCCACGCCGCCGCGGCCGACGTGGCGGAGGTGCGCGCCCAGCTCGCCCCGGCCGACCGGCCGGACGCATCCGGCGGGTAGCCGACCGGCCGTACGCGGCCGGCGGGTAGCTGACCGGCCGTACGCGGCCGGCGGGTAGCTGACCGGCCGGCGGGCGCTGACCGCCCGGACGCGGCTGGGCCACCGTCAGGGGACGGCCCATGCGGGCGCCGGTCGCTCAGCGCAGCCGCTCGACCACCAGTGCCATGCCCTGGCCGCCGCCCACGCACATCGTGGCCAGCCCGACGGTCCGGTCGTGCCAGTCCAGCGCGTTGAGCAGCGTGCCGGTGATCCGCGCCCCGCTCATGCCGAAGGGGTGGCCGACGGCGATCGCGCCGCCCATCACGTTCAGCTTCTCCAGCGGGATGCCCAGCTCCCGGTAGGACGGGATCACCTGGGCGGCGAACGCCTCGTTGATCTCCACCAGGTCGACGTCCGCCATGGTCATGCCGGCCCGCGCCAGTGCCCGCCGGCTGGCCTCCACCGGACCCAGCCCCATGATCTCCGGCGACAGCGCGCTCACCCCGGTCGACACGATCCGCGCCAGCGGCGCCAGGCCCAGCTCGCGCGCCCGCACGTCCGACATCACCAGCAGTGCGGCGGCGCCGTCGTTGAGTGGGCAGCAGTTGCCCGCGGTGATGCGGCCGTCCGGGCGGAATGCGGGCTTGAGCGCGGCGACCCCGGCCATGGTGACGCCCGGCCGTGGCCCGTCGTCCGCGGCGACCACGGTGCCGTCGGGCAGCGTCACGGGGGTGATCTCGCGGGCCCAGAAGCCGCCGGCGATGGCCTGCTCCGTCAGGTTCTGGCTGCGGACGCCGAACTCGTCCATCTCGGTGCGGGTCACGCCGTACGCCTCGGCCAGGTTCTCGGCCGTCTGCCCCATCGCCAGGTAGATGTCCGGCAGGTCGCCGCCGGCCCGCGGGTCGGTCCAGGGCTCGGCGCCGCCCTCCGCGCGTCGGGCCGACCGGGCCCCCGCGGCCGCGAACCGCGGGTTCTCCCAGCCTCCGCCGACCAGCTCCTGCGCGTCCGGCGGCAGCCGGTCGGAGTTGCCCCGGGCGTAGCGGGACACGCACTCCACACCCGCCGAGACGAACACGTCACCCTCGCCGGCCTTGATGGCGTGGAACGCCATCCGGGTGGTCTGCAGCGACGACGCGCAGTAGCGGGTCACGGTGACGGCCGGCAGCCGGTCGAGTCCCAGCAGTACGGCCACCACCCGGGCCAGGTTGAATCCCTGCTCCCCGCCGGGCAGGCCGCAGCCCAGCACCAGGTCGTCCACGTCGGCCGGGTCCAGCTCCGGCGCCTTGTCCAGCAGCGCCCGCACCACCGTGGCGGCAAGGTCGTCCGGGCGGACCTCCCGCAGGCTCCCCTTGCCGGCCCGGCCGATGGGGGAGCGGGCGGTCGCGACGATGACGGCTTCGGGCATGAACCAACCGTACGCCCGCCCGGGCCGGCGGCCCGGGCGGCGCATAGCCGCGGCGGTCGGCCGCCGGCCCGGCACCGACGGTCAGCGGGCCGGTCGCACCGCGGCCGCCTTCACCACGGCCGGCAGCAGGGCGTGTGCCCAGACCCGGTAGCCGTCGGCGGAGGGGTGGTAGCCGTCGTAGCACAGGGTGCCGGCGTCGGCGCGGAACACCGGCCCCGTCTCCGCGGCCAGGTCGACCACCGCACCTCCGGCCTCGGTCACCGCCTGCGCCTGCGCCCGGGCCACCCGCCGCCCCAGCCACCCGAGAACCTGCCGCAGCGGCGGGGCGAACGCCCGGGCGGCGCCCAGGTCCGGGCAGGTGCCCACCACGACCTCGACGCCGGCCGCCCGCAGCCGGCGAACCGCCGCGCCCAGGTACGCCGCCGCGTCGCCGGGCCGGCGCAGGGCCGTCGCGTCGTTCGCGCCGATCAGGATGACCGCGATGTCGGGGCGCTCACCGAGCAGCGCACGTGCGACCTGGGTGGCCAGGTCGGCGGAGCGGGACCCGGAGACCCCCACGCTGGACAGCCGGACCTGCCAGCGCCGCCCGCGTACCCCGGCGGCGAGCAGCCCGGCGAGTTGGCCACCCACCGTGTCCACCAGCCGGTCCACCCCGACGCCGAGTGCGACGGAGTCGCCGAGCAGCACCAGGCGCAGCGCCGGGGCACCGGAGGCCCCCGTGGTGGCGCGCAGCGCCAGGCCCAGCTCCGGCTGGGCGTACCGGCGGCGCCTGGCCAGCACCGCCTCCGCGGCCAGCAGCGCGGCGCCGCCCACCGTGCCGGCGACGAGGGTGGCCGCGACCGCTCGCGTGATGCGCCTTCGCGTGGGCCCTGAGCCGACCATTCGCTCGCTCCGCTCGCTCATGCGATCGCCTCGCTTCGCTTGGCGATGCGACTTCGCGTGGGCCCTGAGCCGACCATTCGCTCGCTCCGCTCGCTCATTGCCGCCGCTCCGCGTGCGCGGGGGTGTCTGGCGCCTCGCCGAGCACGGTCGGATCCTCCGCCCGCGGGTAACCGAACCAGGCGCGTCGCCGCAGCTGCGCCCAGCGGCCGGCGGGCCCGCGGTCCCGCCCCGCCACCTGCGCCGGGCTGACCTCGGTGCCGCCGTGCCGGGCCGCCTCGTGCGCCGCCCGCGGCAGCGCCCGCACCCCCTCGTCCGCCGCCAGCGGTGCGTCCTGGTCGGCGGCGGCACCGAGCGCGACCAGGGCGGTGGGCAGCACGGCGGCGACCGCGGTGGCGTAACCCTCCGCCGACGGGTGGAACCGGTCCCAGCTGAACATGCGGTGCGGCTCGGCGGCGAACCGCGGGCCGACCAGGTCCGCGAGGGAGACGGTGCGCGCGCCGGCCGCCACGGCGGCGATGGTCTGGGCGGCGGCCAGCTGACGGCTCCAGTGCCGCAGCACCCAGCGCAGCGGTGGCTTGATCGAGGCGATCGCACCCAGGTCGGGGCAGGTGCCCACCACGACCTCGGTGCCCTCGGCGCGCAGCCGGCGGACCGCGTCCACCAGGTGGCGTACGGCGCGCGTCTGGTCGGCCCGGTGGGTGACGTCGTTGGCCCCGATCAGGATGACGGCCAGGTCGGCGCCCGCCTCCAGCGCCTCCTCGACCTGCGGCGCGAGACCGGCCGACACGGCGCCGACCACGGCCAGGCGGCGCAGCCGCACCGGTCGGCCGAGCCGACGGGACAGCCCGGTGGCCAGCAGCGCGCCGGGGGTCTCCCGGGGGCGGTGCACGCCGTACCCGGCCGCGGAGGAGTCCCCGAGCAGCACGAGGGTCACGGGCGGCCCGGGCTGCTTGGCGCCGTACACGCCGTCGCAGCGCGGCGGCGGCGCCTCGGCCAGCGGAATGATGCGGCGGGCCCGCTGCGCCTGGCCCAGCACCACGCCGACGGCGACCGCGGACAGCGCCGCGGCGGCCCCGCCGCCGTACCCCGCGAGGCGGGCGATTCGGTGCGCCGACCGCCAACGCCGCGTAGCCGTGAGGGCCCTTCCGTCGGTGGGCACGCAGCAGCCCGGCCCACCGGGGCCCGCCGGACGGGCCGCGGCCCGGCAGGCACCGCCGGGCCCGCCACGTGCGGCGGCCGAGCGGGCGGAGGTCATCGGCGCATCGTCTCTCTGGTCGGGTCCGGTCTGGTCGGCTTCCTGGTTCGTCCGGTCCGGCCTGGTCGGGGCTGGGTCCGGCCTGGTGGGGTCGGGTCCGGCCGGGCCCCGCAGAGGGCCCGATCGGGGCTTCGAGGCTATCGCGACCGACCGGGCTTTCGCGGTACCCGGAGGTACGGGGTGTGCCGGCGGTATCGCCGAGCACCGATCCCCTGCGCGGCGCGTCGACCGGCCGCCACGGCTAACCGTCACCCGAACTGGGTATGAGGGGGACCGCACGGTGTGGCCGAAGTGGCGGTGGGGGTGCACGCTGGGCACGGAGGGAGGAACGCATGGGCAGGACACTGCGGCGCTCGGCGGCCATCACCGCGTTGTGGCGGGCGTTGACGAAGGGGGCGCGCGGCGGTCCACCGCTGCGTACCCGGCTCGGCGCACTGCCGAGGATGGTGGCGGCGACGCTGCGCGGACAGTACGACGGAGCCTGGCGGGTGGCCCTGATGGCCGCCGCCACCGCCTACGTGGTGTCGCCGATCGACGCGGTTCCGGAGGCGTTCCTGCTGGTGGTCGGAATGGTCGACGACGCCCTCATGATCGCCTGGCTGGCCGGCGCCGTGCTGGACGAGACCGAGCGGTTCCTCGCCTGGGAGGCGCAGCGCAAGCGGATCATCCCGGGCCAGCTGGCGTCCGAGGGCGGTGCCGTCGGCCGGCGCGCCTGAGCGCACCGCGATGGGCGCGGTCGGCGCGGATCACGGGCGATCCGGTCGGGCGGCACTAGGCTGGCTTCCGACGACGCGCCCGGACGGGCGTCCGGCCGCCGGCCGGGCCGTGCGCGGCCGCGAGGG
>DATMJT010000567.1:0-18028 GCA_035553735.1 Pilimelia sp. | reverse complement strand
TTGCTGCACCGCACCGCGCGACCGACGCTGCGTGAGGAGCTGGCCGAGCTGTCGGCGCTGTCGCTGGAGTACTTCGGCTCCGCGGAGGGTCGGGAGGGCGTCGCGGCGTTCCGCGAGAAGCGCCCCGCACGCTGGGTCCCCACAGCCGAGTGACGCGCCGCCGGACCGGCCGGGTGCCGCGGCGCCCGGCCGGTCGGGCGGCCCCGCGCACACCGGCCCGCAACCGGCCCGCGGCCCTAGGTCGCTCCGGGCACGCCCGACGTACGCTGGTGCCACGGCTTGGCAGGGGGTGACGGTGCGTACTCGGGCGGTCCTGGGCGCGGCGGTGGCGCTGACCATGGTGGCCGGGCTCGGCCTCTATCTGGGCCTCCGCCACTGGGATGGCGTCCTCCCCCTGCCGCTGGGGCGGGCCTGCGAGGTGCGCGCCCAGGGCACCGTCACCCTGACGGCGGAGCAGATGGCCAACGCGGCCACGATCGCCGCCGTGGGGGTCCGCCGGGGCATTCCCGAGCGCGGCGTGGTGGTGGCACTCGCCACGGCCTACCAGGAGTCCAGTTTGGAGAACCTGGCCGGCGGCGACCGCGACTCCGTGGGCCTGTTCCAGCAGCGGCCGAGCACGGGCTGGGGCACCGCCGAGCAGATCCGCGATCCCCGGTACGCCGCCCGCAAGTTCTACGACGCGCTGCGCAAGGTGCGCGGCTGGGAGCAGATGCGGGTGACCGACGCGGCGCAGGCCGTGCAGCGCTCGGCGTTCCCCGAGGCGTACGAGAAGTGGGCCGACGAGTCCACCGTGCTGGCCCGGGCCCTGCTCGGCCGGGCCGGCGGGGCGGTGGCCTGCACCGTGCCGGGACGGCCCGCGCAGCGCGGGCCCGCCGCGTCGGCCGCGCTCGGCCGGGCGCTGACCCTGGACTGGGGCGACGTGAACACCACGACCGGTTCGTCGGGGGTGTCGGTGCCGGCTCCGGACACCTCCGCGGGCTGGCGGTACGCGCACTGGCTGGTCGCCCACGCCTCCGGGCACGGGGTCCAGCGGGTGCGCTTCGCCGGCCAGGAGTGGACGGCCAGGGCCGGGCGCTGGTCCGGCACCGACTCGCCGGACACGGCCACCCGCGTGGTGGCGGAGGTCTTCGCCCACGCCTAGCGCGCGACGCCGACGGGGCCCCGGCCGTGGTCGGCCGGGGCCCCGGGGTGCGTCAGCGGGTCAGCGGGGTCAGGTGAGGCTGCGTCGCCCGGCCACACCCACCGTCAGGGCGACACCGACCGCGGCCAGCACGACCTGGATGAACAGCTCCCGCCAGTCGAAACCGGCGGTCTCCGCGAAGCCGGCAGTCCGGGCGATCACGGTGCCCAGCAGGGCCGCGCCGATACCGATGAGCATGGTCAGCCAGATCGGGATGTTCTGCCGGCCGGGAACCACCAGCCGGCCGAGCGCACCGATGATCAGACCGACGATCAGCGCCGAGATGATGCCAGTGACAGTCACGGTCCCACTCCTTCTCGGGGGTGCAACGTTGGTGACCGCTAGATTCCCGACCCGTCCCGAACCCAAACCGACGCAGCAACGGCTACCCGGTCGGGTGCCCGCGCCCCCGGGCGTGCGGGGCTACTTCTTGCCGGCGCCCTTGGGGTCCGGGGCGTCCGAGGTCGACAGGGCGGCGATGAACGCCTCCTGGGGCACCTCCACCCGGCCCACCATCTTCATCCGCCGCTTGCCCTCCTTCTGCTTCTCCAGCAGCTTGCGCTTGCGGGAGATGTCGCCGCCGTAGCACTTGGCGAGCACGTCCTTGCGGATCGCCCGGATCGTCTCGCGGGCGATGACGCGGCTACCGATGGCCGCCTGGATGGGCACCTCGAACTGCTGCCGCGGAATCAGCGAGCGCAGTTTGGCCGCGATCGTCACCCCGTAGGTGTATGCCTTGTCCTTGTGCACAATGGCCGAGAACGCGTCGACCGCCTCGCCGTGCAGCAGGATGTCCACTTTGACCAGATCGGAGCGCTGTTCGCCGCTGGGCTCGTAGTCCAGGCTGGCGTAGCCCTTGGTACGGCTCTTGAGCTGGTCGAAGAAGTCGAAGATGATCTCCGCGAGGGGCAGCGTGTAGCGCAGCTCCACCCGGTCGGCGGACAGGTAGTCCATTCCCTTGAGGCTCCCCCGCCGGCCCTGGCACAGCTCCATCACAGCCCCGACGTAGTCGTTGGGGGTCAGCACGGTGGCCCGCACCACCGGCTCGTACACCTCGGCGATCTTGCCGGCCGGGTACTCGCTGGGGTTGGTGACGACGTGCTCCTCGCCGTCCTCCATGATCACCCGGTACACCACGTTCGGGGCCGTGGAGATCAGGTCCAGGTTGAACTCCCGCTCCAACCGCTCCCGGATGATCTCCAGGTGGAGCAGGCCGAGGAAGCCGCAGCGGAAGCCGAAGCCCAGCGCCGCGCTGCTCTCGGGCTCGTAGTGCAGCGCGGCGTCGTTGAGCTTCAGCTTGTCCAGCGCGTCCCGCAGCACCGGGTAGTCCGAGCCGTCGATCGGGTAGAGCCCGGAGTAGACCATCGGCTTGGGGTCCTTGTAGCCGCCCAGCGCCTCCGTCGCCGGCCGGGCGCTGATGGTCACCGTGTCGCCCACCCGGGACTGCCGCACGTCCTTCACCCCGGTGATCAGGTAGCCCACCTCGCCGACGCCGAGGGCCTGCGCCTTGACCATCTCCGGGGAGATGACCCCCAGCTCCAGCAGCTCGTGCACGGCACCGGTGGACATCATCTTGATCCGGTCCCGGGCCTCCACCCGGCCGTCGACCACCCGCACGTAGGTGACCACGCCGCGGTAGACGTCGTACACCGAGTCGAAGATCATGGCGCGGGCCGGGGCGTTGGCGTCGCCCACCGGGGCGGGGAACTGCCGCACGATCTCGTCCAGCAGGTGCGCCACGCCCTCACCGGTCTTGCCGGAGACCCGCAGGCAGTCGGCGGGGTCGCAACCGATCAGGTGGGCCAGCTCCTCGGCGTACTTCTCCGGCTGCGCCGCGGGCAGATCGATCTTGTTGAGCACCGGGATGACGTGCAGGTCGTTCTCCAGCGCCAGGTAGAGGTTGGCCAGCGTCTGCGCCTCGATGCCCTGGGCGGCGTCCACCAGCAGCACGGCGCCCTCACAGGCGGCCAGGCTGCGGGACACCTCGTACGTGAAGTCCACGTGACCCGGAGTGTCGATCATGTTGAGCACCGCGGTCTCGCCCCGGCGCTCGCCGGCGCGCACCGTCCAGGGCATCCGCACGGCCTGGCTCTTGATCGTGATGCCGCGCTCGCGCTCGATGTCCATCCGGTCGAGGTACTGCGCCCGCATCAGCCGCGGGTCGACCACCTCGGTCAGCTGCAGCATCCGGTCGGCCAGCGTGGACTTGCCGTGGTCGATGTGGGCGATGATGCAGAAGTTGCGGATGCGGCCGGGGTCGGTCGCACCCGGGCTGTTCACGCCGGAGAGCGTCGGTGGCACGGTCGTCCGTTCTGGTGGGCTCGGGGACAAGGCGGTGACGGTCCGGCGTAGCCGGCCACCCCCATGCTCGCACGCCCGGGAATCCCGTTCGGCCACCGGCGGGTCTGCCGGCAGGATGGAGGCCATGTCCACCGCACCGCCCGCCGTGCCCTACGAGGCCACGGCGCAGCGCCCCGACTGGGCCGACCTGCCCGCCGCCGTGCGCGCGGCGGTGGCACACCGACTCGGCAGCCGGGTGGTGGGGGCCACCACGGCGCGCGGTGGCTTCTCCTCGGCGTTCACCGCGGTGCTGCGCACCGCGGCCGGGGACCGGGTCTTCCTCAAGGCGGCCGCACGGGACGAGCACCCGCTGCTCGCCGACTGGTACGCGCGCGAGGCGGCGATCACCGCGGCGCTGCCCGCCGCCGTCCGGGCCGCCCGGCCGCGCTGGTCGATGCACGTCGCCGGGTACGCCCTGCTGTGTCTCGACGCCGTGCCGGGTCGGATGCCGGTGCTGCCCTGGCGGGCCGGGCAGCTGGCCGCCACCCTGGACGCGTGGGCGGCGGCGGCCGAGGCGCTGGCCGACCCGCCCGCCGGCCTGCGCGCCCTGCGGCTGCCCCGGTTGGCCGACATCGCCCGCGCCGACCTGGCGCACTGGGCCCCGGTGGCCGCCGGCCGGGCCCCGCTACCGGCCGGCACGCCGCGCGCCGTCGCGGCGCACGTGGCGGAGCTGGCCGACCTGGAGGCCGCGGTCCCCGGGTACGTCGACGCCCCGGGCGTCACTCACCTGGACCTGCGCGCCGACAACGTGCTGATCGACGCCGACGGGGCGGCGTGGTTCTGCGACTGGAACTGGTCCTGTCACGGGGCGGCCTGGTTCGACACCGCCGTGCTGCTGGTCACCGCGCACGCCAGCGGACTCGACGCCGACGCGTTGTTCGTCGCCCACCCGACCGCGCGCGGGGTGCCGCCCGAGGCCCTCGACGCCCTGCTCGCGGCGATGACCGGCTACTGGCTGCACTCGGCGGCCGAGCCCCCCGTACCCGGCTCCCCCTGGCTGCGGCGCCACCAACGGTGGAGCGGCGAGCAGGCGTTCGCCTGGCTGGCGCGGCGGCGCGGCTGGGGCTGAGCCCTGGGCCGGCGCCGGCGTCCGTCGCGGCCCGCTTTGGCCGCCGATCAGCCGCCCTGGTAGCCTGACTCTTCGCGCGTGGCGACGTGAACGTCGCCACCGGGCGCCCGCGGCGGCTCAGCGTCGCCACCGGGCGCACGGCGGCCCCGCGTCGCCACCGGGCGCACGAACGACCCAGGATCCCAACGAACGAGCAGGACAGGCTGTCGCGTGGCGAACATCAAGTCTCAGATCAAGCGCAACCGGCAGAACGAGAAGCGCCGGCTGCGCAACAAGTCGGTCAAGTCGTCGCTGAAGACCGCCATTCGGAAGTTCCACGAGGCGGCCCGGGCCGGTGACGTCGACACGGCGACCGGGCTGCTGCGCGAGGCGTCCCGCAAGCTCGACAAGGCGGCCAGCAAGGGCGTGATCCACAAGAACCAGGCGGCGAACCGCAAGTCCGCGATCGCCAAGCGGTTCGACACCCTCTCCGTCTGACCGCGCCGCGCGCGGGCCGCAACCCTCTCCGTCTGACCGCGCCGCGCGCGGGCCGCGCGGCGTCCGGATAGTTTCCGCACCGAGCGGGTACTGCCCAGCCAACCTGGCCGGACAGTGCCCGCTCGGTCACGTTCCGGCATCACCTGCGGTCGAGGTGGTGGGTCTGATGGCACGTACCCGGTTGCGCCCGTTCGCCGTGGTCGACGAGCTGCCCTCGGTGCTGTCCGTGATGGCCGCGGCGCTGCGACTGGGCTCCGCCGGCGCCGACCAACGCGCCGAGATCGTACGGCGACACGCCGCCCGGCCGGGGTTGGTGGCCCACGGGGCGTTCACCCCGGACGGCGTGCTGGTGGGCTTCTGCTACGGCTTCCCGAGCCAGCCCCACGGCTGGTGGGAGCGGCAGGTCGCGCCCCGGCTGGCCGCCGCCGGCACGGTGCACTGGCTCGCCGGGTCGGTCTTCGAGGTGACCGAGCTGCACGTGCGCCCGGACCACCAGCGCCACGGTCTCGGGCGCGCGCTCCTCCGCACCGTCCTGGCGTCCGCGGCTGAGCCGAGGGCCGTGCTGAGCACCCGCGCCGGGGACAAGCCGGCGCGGCGGCTCTACCTGAGCCTCGGTTTCACCGACCTCACCCCGCCGTTCCGGTTCACGGCCGGGCAGCCCGAGTACGTCGTGATGGGGGCGCGGCTGCCGCTGGCCCCGGCGCCCGCCCGGGAGTCGGCCACCGACCGGCCCGCGGCACCGGACCCCCGAGCCGCGCCGCCAGGTCGACGGCCGGCTCCGCCCGACCCGCGCCGCGCCCCGCCCGAGGGCGACCTCACTCGTAGCGGCGGCTGGCCGACTGGCGGAACCACTGCTCGGTCGGGTCCAGCCAGGGCTCCATACGCTGCCGGCTCACCCGGGACGCCGCGTGCGGCTCGCCGGGCTCCTGGGCGGCCGGCGCGTTGACGGGGTGGCCACCCACGGCCGTCGACCCGTGCGGCCGGGTGGGCCACTCGCCCTCCGGTCCGGACGCCGGCGGGGCCGACCCCGCCCGCGTGTCCACGGTGGACGACGCGCCCGCGGCCGGACGGCGGCCCGAGTACGCCGGCCTGGTGCTGCGCCCCGGCCCCGCGCCGCGGGCGCCGGCCGGGCCGCCGGCTGACTCGGCCCCGCCGCCGCTCCCGGCCAGCGCACCGGCGAGCAGGTCGTTCGCCTTCACCATCACCGCGACGGTGGCCGGCAGCACCAGGATCCCCCACCAGGGCACCAGCTCGGCGAGCAGCAGCAGTGCCCCCAGCACGAGCGTGCCCTCGAAGTAGAGGAAGCACAGCAGGCCGCCCGGCGCGAGGTGACGCAGCCGCAGGGCCCGCGCGTACATCGGTCGCGGCCCGCCGCGGTCGGCGACGGCGCCGCGTCCACCCGTCGGTCCGCCCGGGGGCCGGGCCCGCCCGGGGGCCGTCATCGCGCGCCCGCCCCGCGCGCACCCGCGACGGCGAACACGGCCCGCTCGAGGGCGTAGCCGCGGTCCTCCGCCCCGCCCTTGACCGCGGCGTTGCACTCGGCCACCGCCCGGGCCGCGTCCACCAGCGACTCCGCCGTCCATCCGCGGGCCTGCCGCTGCGCCCGCTCCACCTTCCACGGCGGCATGCCCAGGCTCCCGGCAAGCTGGTGCGCGCCGCCGCGCCCGGCCGCGGCGACCCGCGCCACCGTGCGCACCCCGTCGGCGAGCGCGTCGGCGATCGGCACCGGGTCCACGCCCACGTGCAGCGCCCACCGCAGGGCCTCCAGCGCGCCGGGCACGTCGCCGACCATCGCGGCGTCGGCCACCGTGAATCCGCTCACCTCGGCACGCCCGCGGTAGTACCGGGCCACGGTGTCCGCGCCGATCCGGCCGTCGGTGTCCGCGACCAGCTGGGCGCAGGCCGCGGAGAGCTCTCGCAGGTCGTTGCCGACCGCCGCCAGGAGGGCCTCGGCGGCGCCGTCGGTGGCCCGGCCGCCGTGGCGGCGGAACTCGTCGCGGACGAACTCGGCGCGCTCGCGGGCGGTCCTGAGCCTCGCCGCGGGCACCACGGCGGCGCCCGCGGCGCGCAGCGCGTCGGCGAAGGCCCTGCCCTTGGCCGCGCCGGCGTGGGTGACCACCAGGCTGACCTCGGGGTCGGGGGCCCGCGCGTAGTCGGCCAGGGCCGCCGCAAGGTCCTTCTTGGCATCCTGCCCATTGCGCACGACGAGCAGTCGCCGCCCGCCGAACAGCGACGGGCTGAGCATCTCGGCCAGCTCGCCGGGCGCCAGCGCGCCGGCGTCGTACTCCCTGACGTCGGTGCCCGGGTCCGCGGCGCGCGCGGCCGCGACGGCGCGCTCGACCGCCCGGCTGGCCAGGAACTCCTCGTCGCCGAGGACCAGGCAGAGCGCAGCAGGGGGCACGGCAGTCACCGGGCCATCGTCGCATGGACCGCCCCGGGCGTGCCGTTGGTCACCCCTTCGGGTCCGTCGGTGCGTCGGCGCCCGGACCGGTGCCGGACGCCGGCTCCCCGTTCCGGCCCGCCGCGCCGCGGCGCCGCCGCTCCGGCGCGGCCACCGCGGGCCGCCTCCGGCGCGGCCCACCGCACCGCGGCACCACCGGCCGGGCGGGCCGCCCCGGGAAGGTCCCGGCCGCCGCGCCGGGCCACGGCCAGCCCGCCCGGACGGCGCAGCACGGCGACGTCTCCGTCCACATCGGTGCGCGCCACCCGCGCCCCGGAGCGCGACAGCCGGTGCAGCACCGCGGGGTTGGGGTGCCCGTAGCGGTTGCCGGCGCCGACCGACACCACCGCCGCCGCGGGCGCGATCACGTCGAGGAACTCCGGATCCTGGTACGCCGACCCGTGGTGGGCGAGCTTCAGGACGTCCGAGCGCAGCTGGTGGCCCCACCGCTCGCGCAGTTCCCGCTGCTGTTCGACCTCCGCATCGCCGGCCAGCAGGACCGTGACCCCGCGGACCGACGCGCGCAGCACGACCGAGTTGTTGTTGGCGTCCGACCGGGTTCCGGTCAGCTCGGCGGCGGGGCCGACCGCGACGAGGTCCAGCTCGCCGGCCGCGTACCGCCAGCCGGCCGTGACCGGCGCGACCGGGGCGCCGGCGACCAGTCGGGCCAGGACCTCCCGCCCGGGCGCGCCGGCGGGTTGGCCGCGGGCGGCCGCCACCGGCGCGGCGGCGCCCGGCCACGGCGTGGTCACCACGGCGTCCACCGTCCGGCCGCGGAACACCCCGGCCACCCCACCCAGGTGGTCGGCGTGGAGGTGGCTGACCGCCAGCAGCGGCACCCGGGTGATGCCCAGCCGGCGCAGACAGCGATCCACCGCGGTCGGCTCCGGGCCGGCGTCCACCACCACGCCCGCGCCGGGCCCGGCCGGCAGGACCACCGCGTCGCCCTGGCCCACTGCGCAGGCCACCAGGATCCAGCCGGTCGGCGGCCAGCCCGGCGCCGCCAGGCGGATCGGCAGTGCCCCGAGGGCGAGCGCCACCGCCCCGACGACGAGCAGCCGCCGGGCCCCGGGGCGGCGCGCGGCCACGAGCACGGCGGCACATGCGGCGACGAGCAGCAGCCCGCCGGCCGTGCCGCGCGGCCACGGCACGGCCGCGACCGGCACGTCGGCGCCGTGGCGCGCCACGCGCACCAGCCAGCGCACCGGCCACCCGGCCAGCCAGGCGAGGAACTCGGCCGCGGCGGGCCACGCCGGGGACACCGCCGCGGCGGCCACGCCGAGCGTCGTGGCCGGGGCCACCGCGGGCAGGGCCAGCAGGTTCGCCGGCAGGGCCACCAGGCTCACCTGCCCGGACAGCCCCGCGATCAGCGGGGCGCAGGCCAGCTGCGCGGCGGCGGGCACCGCCACCGCCTCCGCCGCGCCGGGCGGGACCCCGCGGCGCCGCAGCGCATCCCGCCAGCCCGGGGCCAGCAGCAGCAGCCCGGCGGTGGCCGACGCGGACAAGGCGAACCCCGGATCCCCCGCGAGCTCTGGATCCAGCAGCAGCAGGACGGTCACCGCGGCGCACAACGCCGGCACGGCGGCGCGCGGTCGGCCCGCAGCCAGGGCCAGCAGGCCGACCGCGCCCATCGCGGCGGCCCGGACCACGCTGGGCGAGGGGCGCGCCAGGACCACGAAGCCGACGAGCGCCACGCCGCAGGCGGCGGCGGCCAGTCGGGGCCCGGCCCGGCTCCACCGGGCGGCGAGCAGCACCGTCCCCAGAACGATCATCACGTTGCTGCCCGAGACCGCCAACAGGTGCGTCAGCCCGGTGGCGCGGAAGTCCGCCGCGACAACGGGGTCGAGCGCGCTGGTGTCCCCCACGACGAGGCCGGGCAGCAGGCCCCCGGCCTCGTCCGGCAGCGGCGCGCAGGCGCGTTGCAGCCCGGCCCGCAGCGCGCCGGCCGCCCGCTGCGCCCAGGGCGGGCGGCCCAGCAACGCGGGCGGCTCCGCGGAGCTGAACACCGCGGCCCGCAGGTCGCCGCCGCGCGCGGGCCCCAGGCGGCCGGACGCGACGACCCGCTGCCCGGGCAGCAGCCCACGCCAGCCGGGATGGCTGGCCAGGACCACGATCCGCACCGACGTGGACACCGCGGGGCCGGTGGCGGCCTCGAAGCGGATGAGGTCGGCGGCCACCACCTGCGTCGGCGGACCCGCGGCCGCGGCGGCGACCGGGCGCGGGTCGTCCCGGACCACCAGCTCCGCCCGGCCCGGGGCGGCGACGGCGGCCAGCTCCCGCAGCGGTGCCGCGTCGCGCACGGCGACCCGCGCCGCGGTGACCAGGCCGCCGCAGCACAGGCCGAGCAGGGCCAGCACCGCGACCCACCCGCAGCGCGCCCGCCAGTCCGCGCTCCGACGCCGCTGGGCCCGGTCGGTGCCCACCGCGAGGGCCGTCCCGGCCGCCGCGGCGGCCGCCCCGCCCAGCGCGGCGGCGGCCGCCCCCAGGTGCAGGCCGACGAGCGCGGCGGCCCACACCCCGCCGGCAAGCCCGGCGAGCCGGCAGTCCGGAAGTTCGCGCGCCGCGACGGCAGCCGGTGCCGCGGCGCTCGGCGCCGGGGCCCGCGGACCGCCGGCGCGCGGCCGCGCGGCAGGGAGCAGCCGGATCCGGGCGCTCATACCGTCACCAGGTCCTTGAGCTGCTCGAAGCGCGCCGCTCCGATGCCGTCCACCGCGCGCAGGTCGGACACCGCGCGAAACGCCCCGCGCTGCTCCCGGTGGGCGACGATGCGCTGGGCCAGCACCGGCCCCACGCCGGGAAGGGCGTCGAGTTGGCTGGCCGTGGCGGTGTTGAGGTTGACCCGGCCACCCGGGGCCGGGGCCGGACCCGGCCCCGGCGGCCCGGCCGGCTCCGCGGCCCCCGGCACGCCCACCGCCACCAGCTCGCCGTCTGTCAACCTGCGAGCCAGGTTGACCGCGGACAGGTCCGCCCCGGGCAGCGGACCGCCGGCCGCGGTGATCGCGTCGGCCACCCGCGCGCCGGGCGGCAGCCGGACCAGACCCGGGCGACGCACCTTGCCCGCGACCGCTACCACCAGCTGCTCCGCCGACGGGGACGGCGCCGGGGCCTGGGCCACCGGGCCTGCGCCGAGGGTCGCCGGTGCGGCGGGCTCGACCTGCGGCCGGGCCCGCCAGGCGAGAAACGCGGCGAGCACGAGCACCGGCACGGCCACCGCGGCCAGCGCCCGAACCCCGCGCCGCTGCGGGTCGAACGGGCCCGGACCGGGCAGGCGCTCCCGGAGCGGGGCCGGCACGCGCCGCACGGCGGGCTCGCCGACGCCCGGCGGGTCCGGATCCGCCGCCGCACCGGCGGCGCGGGCGAGGCCGGCGCTCGCTGCGCGGGCCGGGCCGGGCACGGTCGCTGCACTCGACGCACCCTCGGCGGGCGGCCACGGCTGCGCCCGGTCCCGCCGCCGGCCAGCGGGCACCTCCGGCGGGCCGAACAGACGCCGCAGCCGGATGCCGGCCGACCCGGCACCGGGCCACGGTTCGGCCGCGCGGTGGCCGGCGGCGCCGGGCCGGTGGACAACGCGGGAGGCGACGGACGAGGCAGCGGGCGGCTCGGACACGCGGCGACGCTAGCGCCGGCCCGGTGCCGCAGCCTCGGCCGAGCGCCGCCCCTGTGGACGGCCCGCCTCCTGTGGACGGCGCCCGACGCCGTCCGACTCCTGCTAGGCGGTCCGCGCACCGCCCGGAAGCGGTGCGCCCGGTGCCCGGCGGCGGTGCGGTAGCCTGGCCGCCCGTCCGCCGCTCCGGTGAGGTGTCCGTGTCCGGCCCTGAGCTGAGCCCCGCCGCGCGGGAACGCCTGGTCGGCCGGCTCCGGGCCGCCGGCTGCGTGTACGCCGAGGCGGAGGCGGGTGTCCTGCTGGCCGCCGCCACCGATCCGGCGGAGCTGGACCGGCTGGTCGCGCGCCGGGTGCGGGGCGCCCCGCTGGAGCAGGTGGTGGGCTGGGCCGACTTCGCCGGCGTGCGGGTGCGGATGGAGCCGGGCGTGTTCGTGCCGCGCCGCCGCAGCGAGCTGCTCGTGGCCGAGGCGGCGGCGCGCGCCGCCCGGCGGGGCCCGCCGGCCACCGTGGTCGACCTGTGCTGCGGCTCGGGTGCGATCGCGGCCGCGATCGCGGCCCGGGTCTCCGGGTGCGCCCTGCACGCGGCGGACATCGACCCCGCGGCCGTACGCTGCGCCCGGCGCAACCTGGCACCGCTCGGCGCGCGGGTGCACCGCGGGGACCTCTACGCCGCCCTGCCGGGCCACCTGCGCGGCCGGGTCGACGTCCTGGTCGCCAACGTCCCCTACGTGCCCACCGACGAGCTGCCCCTGCTGCCCGCCGAGGCGCGCCGGTACGAGCCGCGCGCCGCGCTCGACGGCGGCCCGGACGGGCTGGCGCTGCTGCGCCGGGTGGCCGCCGGCGCCCGGGCCTGGCTGGCGGCCGGCGGCACCCTGCTGATGGAGACCAGTGCCGCGCAGGCGGGCGCGGCCGCGGCGGTGCTGCGCGAGGCGGGCCTGGCCGCCCAGGTCCGGCGGCGGCCCGCGCTGGCCGCCACGGTCGTGGCGGGCCGGGCGCCCGGCCGTCCGGGCTGACGTTGTCGTCGCGACCCACGCCGGGCGCCCGCAGTCGGGCACGCGGTCGGGCGGTCGGGGCGCCCGGGCCGGCACGCCCCGCTGGCGGTTAACGCCGGTGGACGACGACGCTGGTGAGACCGGGGCCGCAGTGCGCGGCGAGCACCGCGCCGACCTCGGCCACCCGCAGGTCGCCCACGCGACCGGCCAGGCGACCGGCCAGTGCGGCGGCGACCTGCTCGGCGCGTTGCCGCGCGGCGAGGTGGGCCACGACCACGTCCGCCGGGCCGTCCCCCGCGGCCCCGGCGGCCAGGTCCACGAGCCGGGCGAGCGCCCGCGACCCGGTCCGGACCCGGTCGCGGGCCACGATCCCCCCGTCCGCCAGCTGGAGGATCGGCCGGACCGACAGCGCGGTGCCCAGCCGGGCGACCGCCGCGCCCATCCGCCCGCCGCGCCGCAGGAACTCCAGGGTGTCCAGGCAGAAGTACACGGCGGTGCGGTCGGCGGCCGCCAGCGCGGCCCGGCGCACCGCGGCCGCGTCGCCCCCCGCGCGCGCGGTGCGCGCGGCCGCCAGGGCGGCGAACCCGAGCGCCGCGCCCACCATGCCGGTGTCGACGACCTCGATCCGGCCGGGCGACTCGGCCACGGCGAGCCGGGCCGCGTCCCAGGTGCCCGACAGCCGGGCCGACAGGTGCACCGACACCACCGCGTCGGCGCCGTCGGCGAGCAGCCGCCGGTACGCGGCGCGGAACGTCTCAGGCGCCGGCCGCGACGTGGTCACCGTACCCCGGGCGGCCAGGACCCGCGCCACGTCCGCCGGCCCCACGTCCACTCCCTCGCGGCCCGCGACGCCGTCGCGCACGACCAGCAGCGGGACCACCGTGATGCCGTAGGTCGCGGCCAGGTCGGCGGGCAGCTCCGCGGTGGAGTCGGTGACGACCGCGACAGGCATGCGGGGAACGCTAGCCCAGCCGGGCGGGCCCGCGCGGCCCTACCGTCCCGCCCCCGCCTCGGCGTCGCCGCCTCAGGCCGGCCCGGCCGACGACACCACCAGCGGCGTGCCCTGCATGCACGTGGTGGCCATGCTCGCGTCCGGTCGGCCGCGCACGGTGATCCGCTGACCGGCCCGCGGCGCGAACGAGACCTCGGGCTGCATGATCAGCAGGTAGGAGGCGCCGTCCGCCTGGAGCAGCAGGCAGTTGGGCTCCACGCCGTCGACCACCAGGCCGGTCACCGTCAGCTCACCGGGCTTCGCGCTCGGGGAGGAGGGCTGCGTGGGCGAGGCCGCGGGGTCGGTCGGCGCGCCGGGGCCGGTTGTCGCACCGGGGCTGGTCGGCCCGGAGCTCGGGGTGCCGCCGGTCGCCCCGCCGGGCGCGTCGGCGCAGCCGGCCATGAGGGCGCCCGCCACCGCCGCGGCCACCAGGGTCCGGCACAGGGGGAGCAGAACGGTTCGCATTCCGGTCCGACGTCAGCCGGCCCCGCCGGGTTCCGCGTCGGGCCGCCGTGGATTGTCCGGCCCCACGTTGTACGCCGCCAGCTGCCACCCGCGCTCGCGGTCGTACTGCAGCTCCGCCCAGTGGCAGTTGGCCAGCCCGCGCAGCGAGCGGTGGCCGTCGGGGGGCCAGCCCAGCAGGGCGGCGCAGCACTGGCGCACGGTACCGCCGTGGCAGGTCGCCACGACGGTCTGCCCGGGGTGCGCCTCGGCCAGCTCCCGCACCGCCTCGGCGGCCCGTTTGGCCAGGTCGTCCAGGCTCTCGACGCCCCGGCCGGGGGCCGGGTCCCCGGCTCGCCAGCGGGCGTACTCGGCCGGGAACCGGGCGGCGATCTCGTCGGCGTGCAGGCCCTGGAAGTCGCCGAAGAAACGTTCCCGCAGGCGGGCGTCCAGCCGGACCGGCAGGCCGGTCAGCTCGCCCAGCACCGCGGCGGTCTGCGCGGCGCGGGACAGGTCGCTGGCCGCGATCGCCGCCGGGCGCAGCGCGGCCAGTAGGGCGGCGGCGGCCGCCGCCTGCCGCCGGCCGTGCGCGTTGATCGGCGTGTCGGTGTGGCCCTGCACCCGCCGGGCGTCGTTCCAGTCGGTCTGCCCGTGCCGCCAGAGGACGAGCCGGGTGGCCGCGCCCGTCACGCGACGTCGTGCGCGGCCCGACCGTTGCCGCCGCCGGCGGCGCCGTCGCGGGCCGCGTCGGCGTCGACCAGGTCCCGGTCCACGAACGGGATCACCGGGCAGTCCTTCCACAGCCGGTCCAGGGCGTAGAACTCCCGCTCCTCGCTGTGCTGTACGTGCACGACGAGATCCACGTAGTCGAGCAGCACCCACCGCCCGGCGCGCTCCCCCTCGCGGCGCACGGGCTTGGCCCGCTCGGGCAGCGCGAGCAGCCTCTCCTCGATCGCGTCGACGATCGCCGTGACCTGCCGCTCGCTGGGTGCCGAGGCGAGCAGGAACGCGTCGGTGATCACCAGCTGGTCACCGACGTCGATGATGACGATGTCGTGCGCCTTCTTGTCGGCGGCCGCCTGGGCGGCCGTCAGCGCCAGTTCACGGGCACGCTCGGATGCGGGCACCGGACTCCTCTCCGTGGTCTGCGGTGGCCGTTCGCCGCAGGGGACCTGTCCCCGGCTCACCGGCCACCGGCGGCCGGGACCGGCCGGGACCGCCCGGGACCGGTTCTGCGGCCGTGGTTCCCCGGGCGCGGACTCTTCAAGCCTCTCACACGGCCCCGTCAGGAACCGGCCCGGCGAACCCCCACTAGGGACGAATCGGCATGATCAGGGCGATACAGTCGTCGTTTGGCGATGTACTGCACCACTCCGTCGGGCACCAGATACCAGACCGGCTGGCCGGCGGCCACCCGGGCCCGGCAGTCGCTGGACGAGATCGCCATGGCGGGGACCTGGACGAGGCTCACCGTGTCCGCCGGCAGGTGGGCGTCGGAGAGGTGGAAGCCCGGCCGGGTCACCCCGACGAAGTGGGCGAGCGCGAAGACCTGGTCCGCGTCCTTCCACGACAGGATCCGCCCCAGGGCGTCCGCCCCGGTGATGAAGAACAGCTGCACCCCGGGGCCGTACTCGGCGCTGAGGTCGCGCAGGGTGTCGATGGTGTAGGTGGGGCCCGGCCGGTCGATGTCCACCCGGCTGACCTGGAAGCGCGGGTTGGAGGCCGTGGCGATGACGGTCATGAGGTAGCGGTCCTCGGCCGGGCTCACCGGGACGGTGGCCTTCTGCCACGGCTGCCCGGTGGGCACGAAGACCACCTCGTCGAGCCCGAACCGGTCGGCCACCTCACTGGCCGCGACCAGGTGGCCGTGGTGGATCGGGTCGAACGTCCCGCCCATGACGCCGATCCGCCGGGTGGCCTGCTGTTGCCCCACCGGCGCATCGTATGCCGACGATCCCGGCGGTCGCGGGCGGGTCAGGCCGCCGGACCGGCGCGCACGGCCAGCGCCCGCCCCAGCTCGTCGTCGGCGTCCAGCACCGCACGCCGCACGCCGGCCGGCAGGTCGGCGCGGGCCAGCAGCGCCCCGGCCGCCGTCCGGGTGGCCGCCGCGACGGCGTAGCCGGGGAACAGGTGGGCGGCGAGGCGCTCGGCGGTCCACGGCGTGCGCAGCGCCGCCGCGGCCGGGATCTCGGCGAAGTAGCGCGCCACGTAGTCGGCGGTCACCCCGGCCTGCTCCGGCTGCCAGAAGCCCTGCGCGACGGCCTCCACCAGTCGGTTGGACAGGCCGGGATCCGTGGTCGCCGCGGTCCACGCGGCGGCCTTGGCGGCCGGGTCCGGCCGTGCCGCCCGGCACCGCGCCGCCCAGCACTGCCCGGTGGCGGTGCGGTCGGCGGCCAGCTCGGCGGCGATCTCCGGCTCCTCGACGGCGCCCAGGACCGCCAGCCGGTAGGTGATCCGCCACCGCAGGTCCCGGTCGACCGCCACCCCGGCCGGGGCGCCGCCGTCGCGCCAGCGTCGCAGCCGGCCGGTGTCCACGGTGGCGTCGATCCAGCCGCGGGCGGCGGCGAGCTGGCGGGAGCCGCCCGGCCGAGCGGCGGCCAGCAGGGCCGCACAGCCGTCGGCGAGCCGGGCCAGGGCCGCGGGCCGACGCGCCGGGTCCAGGTAGCGGTCGACCAGGCGCCGGACGAGTCCCAGCACGTCCTCGACCACCACCACCTCGGTCTCCGCCGGCAGGGCCGCCGCCGTCAGCGCGACCAGCTCGTCCAGCGGCCACTGGCCGTCCCGGGCGGCGTCCAGCACGGCCGCCCACAGCACCGCGCGGGCCAGCGGGTCGGCCAGCGCCGGCAGGATCCGCGGCACGGCCGCCGCGGACGCCTCGTCAAGGCGGATCTTGGCATAGGTGAGGTCACCGTCGTTGGGCAGCAGCAGCGCGGGGGCCGCCACGCCGGTCAACGCGGGCAGCGGGGTACGCGGCTGCGCCGCCACGACGCACGGCACCCGCTGCCGGAGCACGGCGACGCCGTCGACGAGGTCGTAGCAGCCCACCGCGAGCCGGTGCGGGCGCAGGGTCGGGTGCGTTGCCGGGGCGGTCTGGAGGATCTCGACGGCGGCGTACCGGCCGTCCGGGCCCACGGCCACCTCGGGCCGCAGCGTGTTGACCTGCGCCCGGCGCAGCCAGCACTCGGCCCAGGCGTCGAGGTTGCGGCCGCTGGCCGCGGCCAGCGCGGCGAGCAGGTCGGCCAGCGTCGCGTTGCCGAAGCGGTGGGCGCGGAAGTACGCCCGCAGGCCGGTGAGGAACGCCTCGTCCCCGAGCCACTCCACCAGCTGACGCAGCACCGCGGCGCCCTTGGCGTACGAGATCCCGTCGAAGTTCAGCAACGCCTCGGCGGTGTCGGCCACCTCCGACGGCGCCACCGGGTGGGTGGACGGGCGCTGGTCGGCGGCGTACCCCCAGCCCTTGCGCTTGACCGCGAAGGTGGTCCAGGCCCGCCGGAAGCGGGTCACCTCGGCGGTGAGCCGGGTGCCCAGGTACTCGGCGAAGGACTCGTTCAGCCACAGGTCGTCCCACCAGCGCATGGTGACCAGGTCGCCGAACCACATGTGGGCCATCTCGTGGGCGATCGTGGTGGCCCGGGTCTCCCGCGCCGCGTCGGTCACCGCCGAGGTGAACAGCAGGTCGTCGCGGAGTGTCACCAGTCCGGGGTTCTCCATGGCTCCGGCGTTGAACTCCGGGACGAACGCCTGCCCGTAGCCGCCGAACGGGTAGCGCAGCGCGAACAGCTCGTGGCAGCGGTCCAGGCAGGCGCGGGTCACCGCGAGGATCTCCTCGGCGTCGCGGTCCAGGTGCGCGGCCAGCGACCGCCGGCAGTACAGCGCGAGCGGGATCCCGTCGTGGTCGGCGCGCCGCACGTGGTACGGCCCGGCGACCAGGGTGACCAGGTAGGTGGCCAGCGGCGGGGTGGGGGCGAACACCCAGCGGCCCGGCGCCGAGCCGGGCGCCGGCACGGCGTTGGCCGCCACCTGCCAGTGTGCGGGCGCGGTCACCCGCAGCGTGACCGGCGCCTTGAGGTCGGGCTGGTCGAAGCAGGCGAAGATGCGCTGCGCGTTGTCCAGGAAGGACATGGCGTACAGGTACACCTCGCCGTCGGCCGGGTCGACGAAGCGGTGCAGGCCCTCGCCGGAGTTGACGTACGCCATGTCGGCGTCCACCACCAGCTCGTTGTGCGGGCCCAGCCCGGTCAGCGGCAGCCGGTTGTCGACCAGCGTCACCGGGTCGAGCCGGCGCCCGTTCAGCCGCGCGGAGCGCAGCCGCACCGGGCGCAGCTCGACGAAGGTGTCGGCGTCCGGGGCCGGTGCGGCCCGGAAGCGGATCGTCGTGGTCGCGCGGAACAGGTCCGACCCGGCGCCCAACGCAAGGTCGATCTCGTAGGAGTCCACGGCGATCCGGGCGGCCCGCGCGGCGGCCTCGGCACGGGTCAGGCTCGGCATGGGATC
>DATMJT010000566.1:0-11085 GCA_035553735.1 Pilimelia sp. | reverse complement strand
CGACGAAGGGTTACGCCCATGCCTCGCAAGCTTCTCCGCCTCGCCGGTGTCGGCGCGCTGCTCGCCCTGCTGCTCGCGTGCGGCTTCGGCGGCGGAGGCGGCGACGATGACGACGACGGCGGCGACGACTTCGCCCGCGGCGTGACGGTCGTGTCCGTCCGCTGACCGGCGGGCGCCGCCCGCACGCCCGGCCGGCTGGGGCGGCCCGTCACGGGTGCCAGTCGCCGACGCCAACTGCGGGTTGCGTGCGCCGCCGCACGCAACCCGCAGGGCTTGGGGCGGGACCCGGCACTCAGGTCAGCCCCGACACGGTCAGACCCGGCACCAGGTCAGACCCGGCACGGGGTGCCGTCAGAGCCGCTTGTGCTCTCCACGTTGGCGCGCGCCTCGCCGATCACCACATCGGTCAGCGCGGTGTCCAGCACCACCGCCCGCTGCGTCACGCTGGTCGCGGTGGTCTGCGTGCTGTTGAGCCGCAGCGAGCCGACCGCCAGCGGGATGGTCAGCGGAGCACCGCCCACGGCGACCGCGACACCGTTGACCTTCAGGCTGGCGATGTGGGATGAGCCGGCGAGGGCAACGCCCAGCCCGTCGGGCCCCGCCGTACAGGTCGCCGACGCCTGGGCGGTGACCAGACCCAGCTCGATCGTCACCAGGGGCACGAGCGGCCCGGCGGTGATCCGGCTGGACTCGATCCGCGCCCGGGCCGTCGAGAAGTCCCCGGCGGCCGGCGGCACCGCCGGGTCGTCCGGGTCCAGCGTGGTGCTGGCCTCCAGCGCGTCGAGCCGGACGGTGACGATCCCGGCCGCCTGCCGCACCGTGGCCAGCGTCGCCCGATCGTCGAGGCACGGCACGTCCGGCGGGTTGGCCCGGGTCACCACCGTGCCGGCCAGGGTCAGCGCCGTCGCCTGGCAGGAGAACACCCCGGTGCGTCGCAGCGCCTGGACCCGCAGGTCCGACAGCACCGGACTGGTGCCGTCCGGCGCCGCGCGCAGGGCGGCCCGGACCTCGATGTAGCGGCCGGTCAGCGCGAACGCGGCACCGTTGCCGACGGGGGCGAACGCCTCTGCCGCCAGCCCCGCCTCGGTGTCGGCGGCCCGGGCCTGCACCGTGATGCCGGTGCCCGCCGGAACGCTGCCCGCCGGCTCGGCGTTCCACGTGATCCGGCCCCACGGGGTGCCGGCGTGCCCGCCGTCCTGCACCACGGTCCAGGTGCCCACCGGCGCGGTGATCTCGCCGAGCACCGCGCCGGTCATGTCGCTGTAGTTGTACGGACCCGCGCCCGCGCCGAGGTCCACGGTGAGGTCCACCGCGCCGACCCGGTGGCCGCCGCCGCCGACCGGTCCGGCGCCCGGGTCGATCCGCTGGGCGTTGTCGGTGTTCAGGTTGGTGACCCAGACCTTGCCGTTGGAGTCGATCGAGACCCCGGTCGGGCCCCGCCCTCCGGGCAGGGTCACGTTGCCGACGAACGTGCCGTCCGTGCGCAGGTGCCCCACCGTGGTCTGTCCTCCGGCGACGATCGAGTGCGCGACCCAGACGTTGCCGGCGCTGTCGACCGCGACGCCCTGGGCGTAGGTGTTGCCGTGGGGGAACGTGCCGAGCACCGTGCCGTCCGGCGCCAGCTTCACCACCGCGCCGCCGCCCAGGCTGGTGTGCCAGATCTCGCCGGTGACCGGGTCCATGCCCAGGCCGTAGTCGCCGTGTGTGGTGTCCAGGCAGGCGCCGGCGGCCGTGCCGGGGTCGTAGCGCAGGAGGTTGGCCCCGTACCGGGCGGACCAGAGCCGACCCGCCTTGTCGATCAGGCCGCCGTAGCCGCCGCAGCCGAGGTTGACCGCCGAGCCCGGCACCGGGGCTCCGGTGACGCCGGACAGCTTCTGGTGGTGCGTGTTGGCACCGCCGGTCCACACGTCGTTGTTGGCGTCCACGGCGACGGTCCGGGTGTTGACGCTGTTCACCCGGGTGTAGTTGATGATGCACTCGTCCGCCGCCGTGCTGACGCCGCCGAGGCTGTCCGCGCCGCCGGCGTTCGTCCAGGGGCGCACGTCGCCCAGCCCGCGGGAGGTGGCGATCCGGCCGTCGCCGTCGCGGTCCACACAGGTGTTGTAGGCGAACGGCGGAGCCAGGTAGTCGCCGGCCGGGTCGGCGGTGCCCGCGGCGTCCACCCGGGTGCCGCCGAGCACCACGCCGATGCGGGTGACCGAGCCCTGTCCGCCGGCGGCCTCCGCGCGGTTGGACAGCCAGGTGTTGCCAAGCCTGTCCACTGTGGTCCTCGACGGGTCCTTGGCGCGCCCCTGCGGCGCCGAGGCCCACTCGCCGACGATGGCGCCGGTGTTGACGTCCGCGCGCACCATGGTGCCGCGGGCCGAGGCGGCGACGTTGACGAACGGGAAGAACGCCTGCGAGCGGTCGAGCTGTAGTTGGTCGTGGTGTGGCGAGTCGTGGTTGACGTCCTGCAGCATGCCGCGGTCGAAGTCCGCGTCGCGGGTGTAGAGGACGTCCGTCCCGTCGACCGGGGCGGCCCCGGCCGGTGCCGCGATGCCGACCGGCAGCGCGGCGCCGAGGAGCGCGGACACGGCCAGGGCGGCGAGCCCGGGCGCGGCACGGTGGGACGGTCGTCGGCGGCGATACGTCGGGGCGGGACCGGTCATGGGATTCCCTTCGCCGGAAGAGGTGCGGCGACCGCAGCGCGGTCGCCGCCCGGAGCCGGGGCGGGCGGTCGGCCGCCCGCCCCGTGTACGGAACGTATTGATGGGCGAGCGATCGGCAAACACCCGGTCGAGTGGCGCCGGGCGTCGGATGTCCGACGGTGGTTCACCCTTGCCCCGGGCCGGTGTGGTGGCCCGGCCCCGATCCGGCTCCGGCCGGGCGGCGTGACACCCGCCGGGTGCGTGGCGGTCCGCGCGATACCGGACAACTGTCGGGCAGCAGCCTGTGTCTGCCGATCATTTCGCCGATTCGGCTACGCTGCGGCGGTGGCCGCCCGCCGGCCGTGGAGGTGCGCAGGATGAACGCCCGGCCCGACCCGCAGCCCGCGCCCCGGCAGGACATCGGCGCCGACGCGGCGCAGACGCTGGCGGAGCTGGCCGGGCTGCTGCGGGCGCTGCGGCGCAGGCACGCGCGGCACCAGCGCGACGGCGCGCTGACCTATCGCGAGCTGGCCGCCCGCACGGGGTGGTCGGCCTCGGCCATCGCCGAGTACCTCACCGGCAAGACCCTGCCGCCCACCGACCGGTTCGACGCCCTGGTCGCTGTGTTCGGTGCCTCCGCGGCGGAGCAGCGGGCCCTGGCGGACGCCCGGGACCGCGTCGAGGAGCAGCACCGCCGCGCCGCGCGCCGGGCCCGGACCCCGGCGCGCGGGTCCGGCCGCTCCGCCGCCACGCAGCGCCCGGCCGCGCCGGGCGGGCGGGCGGAGTCCGGCGTACCGGCCGAGCCCGCTCTGCCGGTGGAGCGGGGCGGACGCGCGGCGCCTGGCGCCCGCCGACCGCCCGCGCTGCCGACACCGCAGGTGGTGCCGCGGCAACTGCCCGCGGACGTGTCGTGGTTCGCCGGGCGCCGGGCCGAGCTGGCCCGGCTGGACGCCCTGCTGACCGACCGGGCCGACGCCGCGGCCACCGCGGTGGTCATCTCGGCGGTGTCGGGCTCCGCCGGAGTGGGCAAGACCGCGCTGGCCGTCCACTGGGCACACCGGGTCGCCGACCGGTTCCCGGACGGACAGCTCTACGTCAACCTGCGCGGCTTCGACCCCGGGCGGCGGGCGATCGCGCCCGCGGCTGCCCTGCACGGCTTCCTGGTGGCGTTGGGCGTGCCGCCGGACCGGATCCCCCAGGACCCCGACGCGCGCGGGGCGCTGTTCCGCAGCATGCTGGCCGGGCGCCGGATCCTCGTGGTGCTGGACAACGCCCGCGACGCCGACCAGGCGAGGCCGCTGCTGCCGGGTACGCCCACCGCCCTGGCCCTGGTGACCAGCCGCAACCGCCTGACCCCGCTGGTCGCCGCCGACGGCGCCCATCCGCTGGTGCTGGACGTCATGTCCGCGGCGGACGCGCACGAGGTGCTCCGCCGCAGGCTCGGCGCGAGCCGGGTCTGCGCCGAGTCCGAGGCCGCCGACCGGATCGTGGCCGCCTGCTCCCGGCTCCCGCTCGCGTTGGGCATCGCGGCCGCCCGGGCACAGCAGACGGGGTTCGGCCTCTCCGTCATCGCCGCCGAGCTGACCGAGGCCGGGCAGCGGTTGTCGGTGCTCGACGCCGGCGCCCCGACCAGCCGCGTGCGCTCGGTGTTCGCCCTGTCCTACGCCGCGCTCACCGCTCCCGCCGCACGACTGTTCCGACTGGTCGGCCTGCATCCGCGCGCCGAGCTCTCGGCGTCGGCCGCGGCGAGCCTGTCCGGCGAGCCGCCGGCCCGGATCCGCGCGGCGCTCGGCGAACTCACCATGGCCAGCCTGCTCACCGAGCACGCTCCGGGCCGGTACTCCCTGCACGACCTGCTGCACGCCTACGCCCGCGAGCTCGCCGACGAGGACCGCGCCACGGACCGCGCCGCGGCCCTGCGGCGCATGCTCGACCACTACCTGCACAGCGCCCTCGCCGCCGACCGGCTGCTGTATCCCAACCGGGACCCGATCAGCGTCGCCCCGCCGGACCCGACGGTCACCGTCGGCGAGTTCGCCGACGAGGGGCAGGCGGCGCGGTGGTTCGGACTCGAACAGTCGGTGCTGGCGGCCTGCGTGGAGCACGCCGCCGCCGGCGGGTACGACACGCACGCCTGGCAGCTGGCCTGGAGCCTGCTGACCTACCTGCTGCGGCGCCGGCACTGGCCGGAGCTCGTCCACACCGGACGGCTCGCCCTGGCCGCGGCCCGCCGGCTGGGCGACCTCGCCGGTGAGCTGCACTCGCTGCGGGGCCTGGGCATCGCGCTGATGCGGCTGGGCCGGCACGACGAGGCGCACGCCCACCTGCGGCAGGCGGTCGAGGTGTCGGTGCGGCTCGACGACCCCGTCAGCCAGGCCGTGGCCCGCCGCGCGCTGTGCGACCTGCTCATCGCGCGCGGCCGCCACGCGGAGGCCGTCGCCCACGCCCAGCGGGCGCTCGACCTGTACCAGGGGGTCGGGCATGTGGCGGGCCAGTCCCTGGCGCTCACCGCGCTCGGCTGGTGCCACACCCGGGCCGGCGACCACCGGCGCGGCATCGCCCACTGTGAGCAGGCGCTGGCCCTGCACCAGCGCCTCGGCAACCGGCTCGCCGAAGGAGCCACCTGGCACAGTCTGGGTCACGCCTACCACCACCTCGGTCGCGGCCGGGACGCCGTCGGCTGCTACCGACGGGCGCTCGCGCTGACCCAGGAGATCGGGGACTGGGACGGCGAGGTGGAGGTGCTGGACGACCTCGGCGACGCGTTGCAGGCCGTGGGCCACCACGAGCAGGCCCGCCAGGCGTGGCGGCGCGCGGTGTGCATCGTGGACGATGCCGACCCCGACCTGACCCGGCGTCTCGTCGGCAAGATCTCCCGGTCCGGGCCCGCGGGAGTGGCGGCCGCCCCGGCTCCCCCGCACCTACGGGCGCGGCGGGCCACCGCCTGATCGGCCCGCCGCGCGCCGCCTGCGCGGACCATCTCCGCGCACCCTCGACCGCACCACCACCGCGCGCCGCCGACCACGTCCGGCCGGGCGCCGACCGCCGGCGCGCGGCCGGACGTGGTACCAGCCTGCCGACCCTTCGGGCGGGTTCGGGACCCCGCTCTCAGGACCGGAAGGCGTCCTTGACCTTCTCGCCGGCCTGCTTCAGGCTCGCCTTGGTCTGGTCGGTCTTGCCCTCCGCTTCCAGGCGCTCGTCGTCGGTGACCTTGCCGGTCCCTTCCTTCACCTTGCCGCCGGCGTCCTCGGCCATGTTGCTGAGCTTGTCGTCCGTTCCCATCGCCAGCTCCCTCTCGTCTGCCTGGTCCCACTGCTGCTGCTCCCGTTGTCAGCAGTACCCGCGGTCGGGGCGGCGAACCCACGAAAACGATGACCGTCACGTGACGGCGGCGCATCGCCGCGGCCGTGCACCGGCGCGACCCCGCGGCCTGGGGTGCCGGCCGCGTAGGGCGGCCCCGCGGCCTGGGGTGCCGGCCGCGTAGGGTGGGACTTCGACCATCGTTGAGGCCGAGGCCGGCGAGGCGTATGGGAGGCTGACGTGGCGGAGCAGCGGTCGGCGACCGATACCGGCTACGACCTGACGGTGAGTCAGGTGGCCGCCGCGGCGCGGGTGTCCGCCTCCGCCATCCGCTTCTACGAGACGCACGGGTTGATCGAGAGCCGCCGGACGCCCGGCAACCAGCGCCGCTTCGGCCACGACGCGGCCTGCCGGGTCAGGGTGATCCGGGTGTGCCAGCGGGTGGGGTTGTCGGTCGCCGAGATCCGCGACCTGCTGCGGCTGCTGCCCCGCGACCGCGGCGCCACCGCCGCCGACTGGACGACGCTCAGCGCCCGACTGGAGGCGGAGGTGCGCGCACGCATGGACAATCTGCGGGACGTGCTGCGCGAGCTGTCCTCCGACACCCTCCTGTGCGACCTGCCCACCGCCGACCCGCGCTCAGGTCGGTACCGGGCGCGCTGACCCCGCGGCCCGCCGGTCAGGGGACGCCCCATGGCGCGGGGCCGCCGCTCAGCGGTCGCCGCGCCGCGTCTGTCGGGGTGCGGCCGGGGACCGCGGCAGCGTCACGGTGCGGCCGAAGAAGTCGCGGATCACGGCCAGGACCCGGTCGAAGTCATCCAGGTTGATGGGCTTGGTGACGTAGGCGTTGGCCCGAGCCGTGTAGCTGGTGGCCACGTCGGTGTGGGTGGCGGAGGTGGTGAACACCACGACCGGGATGGCTCTCAGGTCGTCGTTGGCCTTGATCTCGGCCAGCAGCTGCCGACCGTCGACCCGGGGCATGTTCAGATCCAGCAGGATCAGGTCGGGGCGTGGCGCACCGGCGTACGGTGCCTGACGGCGCAGGTACGCCAGGGCCTCGGCGCCGTCGGGCGCGTGGTGCAGGTGACTGCGCACCGGGTGGTCGGCGAAGGCGTTGCGCACGAGCGCCACGTCGCCGAGGTCGTCGTCGACGACCAGCACCTGCAGCTCGATGTCAGCGGTCATGGGCGGCCTGGTCCTTCCCTGTCGGTGCCGCGTGCGTTCCGGTCCTGGACGGCGGCGGGTCCACCGCGGTGCGGTGGCGCAGCCGGTCCAGTCGCTGCGGCTGCGGCCAGCGGACGTCGCGCGCCCAACCCAGCCGTTCGAAGAGCCAGATGAGGCGCGCGGCGGGGTCGATCTGGCCGGGAAGTACGCCGTGCCTGGCCCCGGTGGGGTCGGCGTGGTGCGAGTTGTGCCAGCTCTCGCCGAAGGACAGGATGGCCAGCGGCCAGAAGTTGGCGGCCTTGTCCTTGCTCGCGAAGGGGCGATCGCCCACCACGTGACAGATCGAGTTCACCGACCACGTGACGTGGTGCAGCAGGGCGACCCGCACCAGCCCCGCCCAGAAGAAGCCGGTGAGCGCGCCCGTCCAGGAGCCGGTGACCAGCCCGCCGATGACCGCGGGAGCGAGCAGCGACACAGCGACCAGGGGACCGGTGAGCCGGTCGATGAGGCGCACGTCGCGGTCGGCGAGCAGGTCGGGGGCGAAGCGCGTCCGGTTGGTCACCTCGCGGTCGAACAACCAGCCGACGTGGGCGTAGAGCAGCCCCTTGGCCAGGGCCCGGGCGTCGGTGCCGTACCGCCACGGCGAGTGCGGGTCACCCTCGCGGTCGGCGAAGGCGTGGTGGCGTCGGTGGTCGGCCACCCACTGCGTGGGCGAGCCCTCGACGGCGAGGGTGCCCGCCACGGTCAGCGCGGCGCGGAGACCGCGGCGGGCCTTGAACGCGCCGTGGGTGAGGTGGCGGTGGAAGCCGGCGGCGATGCCGAAGCCGGTGATCAGATAGCCGGTGACGGCCATCGCGGCGTCCAGCGGGGACAGGCCCCACCCCCAGGCGAGGGGGACCGCGGCGATCAACGCGGCGAACGGCACGACCACGAACAGCCACAACACGGCGATGGACGCCCGGGACTGCGGGGCGGCCAACATCGGTTTGGGGCCGTTGACGGGCGGCAGGTCGACCGGGCGGTCCAGAACCTGGACCGGACTGCTGAGGCTCATGCGCGCTCCTGAGGTGCGGTGTCAATGGACTGCGCGATGAGACTCCCGGCGGCCGGGCATGACGCAGGTGGGAACGCCGGCCGGGACGGCCGCGTCCGGTGAGGGGGCGGGTGACTGGTGGGGGAACCGGGTCGGCCCGCGGCACTGGGAGTGACGCCCGCACGAGTAGCCGGCGAACCGGTGCGCGAGCGGGACGGGCCCGCGACGCGCCATCACTGATGTACAACAGGGCGGCCGGCGGGATCATTCCCCGCCGGCCGGGCAGCGGCGCGGCTGCCCGGCCGGCGGCGGTCACCGCGGCACCGCCGCAGGGTCAGCCGACCGCGGCCGGAGCGATGCCGGCCGCGGCCCAGGTCAGCGCCGTGTGGATCAGCGCCGTGGAGGTCAGCGCCGTGTGGATCAGCGCCGGCGACCGCGTCGGCGCGACGAGGCCCCCGGTACGCCCGCCGGCGTGCCCGGCGTCGGCGCCGGGCACGGGATCCCGGACGGGGTCCGGGCCCCGGTGACCCGGCTCAGCGCGGCGTCGCCCGCGCCGGTCCGGCTGGCGCGGGCGGTGACCCCCGCGGCCGTGAGCAGCTGGGTGGCGTCGCGTCGCTGCTCCGGTAGGACCAGCGTGACCACCGTGCCGGTGCGGCCGGCCCGGGCCGTGCGCCCCGCACGGTGCAGGTAGTCCTTGGCGTCGGCCGGCGGGTCGACGTTGACCACCAGGTCCAGGTCGTCGACGTGGATGCCGCGGGCGGCCAGGTCGGTGGCGACCAGGGCGTTGACCTGGCCGGCGCGGAACCGGTCCAGGGTCCGGGTGCGCTGGGGCTGGGACTTGCCGCCGTGCAGCGCAGCCGCCGGCACGCCGGAGGTGAGCAGGTGGCGGGTCAGCCGGTCGGCGCGGTGCTTGGTCCCGACGAACATGATGACGCGGCCGTCGCGGGCGCCGATGTGCGCCGCGACGGAGAGCTTCTCGGCCAGCTCGACGTGCAGCACATGGTGCTCCAGCGTGGTGACCGCGGCCGCGGGCGGGTCGACGCAGTGCCGGACCGGATCGGTCAGGAAGCGCCGTACCAGCCGGTCCACCTGCCCGTCGAGGGTCGCCGAGAACAGCATCCGCTGCCCGGCCGGTGCCGTGCCGACCAGCAGCCTGCTGACCTGGGGGAGGAACCCCATGTCCGCCATCTGGTCAGCCTCGTCCAGCACGCTCACGACCACGCCGTCCAGCCGGCAGTCGCCCCGCTCGACGAGGTCGTTGAGCCGCCCCGGGGTGGCCACGAGCACCTCCACGCCGCGGCGCAGTGCCTCGGCCTGGGGCCGCAGGGCCGCCCCGCCCACGACGCCGGCGATGCGCAGGCCGACCGCCGCCCCGTACGGCTCCAGTGCGGCGGTGACCTGGCTGGCCAGCTCCCGGGTGGGCACCAGCACCAGAGCCAGCGGCTGCCGCGGCGCCGCCCGCCGCCCGGCGAGGCGGGTCAGCACGGCCAGGCCGAACGCGAGGGTCTTGCCCGATCCGGTGCGCGCCCGGCCGAGCACGTCGCGGCCGGCGACCGCATCCGGCAGGGTGGCGGCCTGGATCGCCGAGGGCGTGTGCAGGCCCTGGCCGGACAGGACGGTCAGCAGCGCCGGGTGCAGCGACAGCTGGTGGAACGAAGCGGCCGGGCCGGGTGACGCGGCCGCCGGCGCGACGGCCGGCAACGCCGGCACCGGCACCGGCGCCGCCGAGGCCGGGCGGCGCGGGGTGGGGGCCTGCGCCGCCTTGTCGACCGGCGCCGGTCTGCGGCGCCGCCGCGGGGAATGGGTGGAGATGGTCAATCTGAAGCCTTCCGTCGTCGGTGCGCGCCGGAGGGCTCCGGGCCGGAGGTGCCGGCGGAGCTCAGGAACGAACCGGATGTGCTCTGGGGTGCTCGGGTCCGCCCGGACGGGGGACCTCGCCAACGTGGCGCCGCGCGAACCGCGCGGCGCCACGTTGGGAAGCGGTCAGGCGGGGCGAACCGCCTGGGCCTGCGGGCCCTTGGGGCCCTGCACGACCTCGAACTGCACGCGCTGGTTCTCGTGCAGCTCACGGAACCCGTCGGCCTGGATCGAGTTGTGGTGCACGAACACGTCGTTGCCGCCACCGTCGAGGGAGATGAAGCCGAAGCCCTTCTCGGAATTGAACCATTTCACGGTGCCAGTGATCATCTGATGTCTCCTCTGTTGCGGATGGGGCCTCGCACGCTGCGGGGCCCAACTGGGCCGTCTCGAGCAGCGGCAACCTCGGCAATCCGGAACGGAGACCGATTCCCGGCGAACCGCCGGGCAGGAACGCGACCACGACAAGAAACTGTTCCACCCATGGTACACGCCGGCGGACGATCGCGGGGGTTTACCGACCCCGGCCGGCACGGCCGGTCGGACGCGTCCCTGTTCGGATCTGTTCCGAACAAGCTCGAAGTCGCCGGCAGGGGACAGCCGCCGCATCGGCGTGCTGTGATGTCTCACGCGTTCCCGTGACGACACGGAGCGGCATCGTCACACGGCGCCGCGTTCGCCGTCGACGGCCGACGGCGATCCCACCACGACCACCGGCGCGGGGACCCGCGGGAGACGCGACTCCGTCGACCACGTGGTCAGTTCCCGCGGGCTCTCCAGTCCACGAAGGAATCCGATGAGAAGACGAGTCACCGCACCGCCCCGCAGGTCCCGAGGAGCCACCGGGGCACGGGTCGCCCTCGCCGTGCTCCTGCTCACCGCGTGGCCGGCGTCCACATCCGCCAGGGCCGCGCCCGCCGACGTCGCATCCGCCGGTACCGCGCCCGCCGACGTCGCATCCGGTACCGCGCCCGGCGCACCGGCGGCGCCCGCGGCGCGCGGCGGCCCGGAGCCGGTGCCGGCCGACGCCCGGCCCGCGCCTGCCGTCGGCGTGGCCGGCGTGCCCGTTCAGGCGCTGCGGTCGGCGGCGGCCGACGCCCGGCG
>DATMJT010000565.1:0-11334 GCA_035553735.1 Pilimelia sp. | reverse complement strand
CTGGGCTACCTGGCCGTGTGGCTGTTCAGCCCCGCCGAGGGCGACACCGCCTCGCCGGTCGAGGCGCTGCTCGGTCGAGGCCGGTCCAGCACCTCGCCGGCGCTGGTCGTGCTCCTGGGCGTCGTCATCGCCATCATGGTCGGGGTCATCGTCAGTGACGGCGAGGTGCTGGACCGGCCTCGACCGAGCAGCGCCTCGACCGGCGAGGCGGTGTCGCCCTCGGCGGGGCTGAACAGCCACACGGCCAGGTAGCCCAGGATCCCGATGCCGCCGAAGAAGACCAGGACGGCCAGCAGGACCCGCCACAGCATCGGGTCGGTGCCGGTGGCCCGGCCCAGGGCCGCGCAGACACCGGCCAGGTAGGCGCCCTGGCGCGGCCGTACCAGCCCGTGGTGCAGCACCGAGCCGGTGCCCGGGGCGGATGTGCCCGGGTGCGGCGCCGCCCCGGCCGGCGGGGGCGGCCCGCCGGAGGCCGCCGGTGGCGGCGGTCCGGGCGCCGTCCCGGCGGATGTCCCGGGCGGCGGGGGCGGCGGTGTCGCGCCGGGTGTGGCGCTGGTCGGTGCCGCGCCACCGGGTGTGGCGCCGGGCGGGGCGTCCGGCGCGCCGGGAGCCGCGGCGGGCTCCGGCGCGGCGCTGCGGGCGGGGTCCTCGGTCATACTGCGATCGTCCGGCCAGCACCGCCCGACCGGCCTCCGGCACCGACCCTGACCGCACCCTGACTTCTGCGCGGCGGCCGCTCCGGGGTCTCCCCGTGGCCGGCACCGCCGCGGGCGTGTGACGATCGGTGCGGGCGGCCGGTCGCGTGACCGGGCCCGAGGGACAGGAGGCGGGACCCGTGGTGCCCGACAAGCCGCGCCTCTACCGGTCGCGGGAGCAGCGGGTCATCGCCGGGGTGGCGGCCGGCATCGCCCTGCACGTGGGCGTGTCGGCCACCGCGGTGCGGCTGGCGTTCGTGGTGCTGTTCCTGCTCAACGGCCTCGGTGCGCTGCTGCTGTACGCGGCGTACTGGGCGCTCGTCGCGATGCCACCAGGCGACGGGCCCCCGCGGCGCCGGCCGTGGGTGCAGGTCGCGGCGCTGGCGGTCCTGGGCGTCACGCTCGTCGTGCTGGAGGTGGGGGCCGAGGTACCGGGCATCAGTCCGGTGGCGGGCCTGCTGGTCGCCGTGGTGGCGGCGGGCGCCGGGATCATCTGGCACCAGGCCGACCGGGAGCGCCGCCGACGCTGGCGGGCCACCGTGCCGTCCGCACCCTGGCTGGGCGCGGTCGTCACGGAGCCCAGCCGCCGCTCGTTCCTGCTGCGCTTCATCGGCGGCGAGGTGCTGGTCGCGATCGGCCTCATCGGGATGGTGGCGGTCTACTCCCCGGTGAACCGCTTCGACCTCTCCGCCCTGCTCAGCGGCGTCGTCTTCGCCCTGGTCGGGCTGGCCGGCGTGGCGCTGGTCGCGGCGCCGCTGGTGTGGCGCACCGTGGAGCAGCTGCGCGCGGAGCAGGCGGGCCGGATCCGGGAGCAGGAGCGGGCGGAGCTGGCGGCCATGGTGCACGACCAGGTGCTGCACACCCTGGCGCTGATCATGCGCAACGCGGGGGACGTGAAGATGGTCCAGCGGCTGGCCCGCGGCCAGGAGCGGATGCTGCGCAACTGGCTCTACAAGCCGACCGGTTCGCCCACGGAGCGCTTCGCGGCCGCCCTGGAGCAGGCGGCCGCCGAGGTGGAGGATACGTACGCGATCACGGTGGAGACCGTGGTGGTCGGCGACCGGGAGGTGGACGAGCGGGTGGGGGCGCTGGTGGCCGCGGCCCGCGAGGCGCTGGTGAACGCGGCGCGGCACGCCAAGGTGCAGACCGTGTCGCTCTACGCCGAGGTGGAGCCGGAGCAGGTGAGCGTGTTCGTCCGGGACCGGGGCGCCGGGTTCGACCTGTCCGCGGTGCAGGAGCGGCGGCACGGCGTCCGCGGCTCCATCATCGGTCGGATGGACCGCCACGGCGGCCGGGCGGAGATCCGCAGCGTGCCGGGTGACGGCACCGAGGTTCGGCTGACCCTGCCGACCCCCGAGGGCGCCACCGCGGCGAAGTCGGGATGAGCCGGCGTACCGACCGGGCAGCGCAGAGAAGAGGGGTGGGTGCGGCATGACCGACGAGGGCAACGACCAGACCACCGACGCCGAGCCGGCGGACGGGCCGGACGTCGGCCGGCGGCGGCTGCGGGTGTTCCTGGTCGACGACCACGCCATGTTCCGCGCGGGCGTCCGCGCGGAGCTGGGCGCCCACCTGGACGTGGTGGGCGAGGCCAGCACGGTCGCCGAGGCGCTCACCGGGGTGGCCGCGCTGGAGCCCGACGTGGTGCTGCTGGACGTGCACATGCCCGACGGCGGTGGCCGCGCGGTGCTGGAGGCCCTGCGACGCACCCACCCGCAGGTGCGGTTCCTGGCCCTGTCGGTGTCCGACGCCGCCGAGGACGTGATCGGGCTCATCCGGGCCGGCGCCCGGGGCTACGTGACCAAGACAATCTCGCCGGACGAGCTGACCGCGGCCATCCGCCGGGTGGCCGACGGGGACGCCGTGTTCAGCCCGCGGCTGGCCGGCTTCGTGCTGGACGCCTTCGCCGCCCGGCCGGACGCCCCGGTCGCGGACCCGGAGCTGGACCAGCTCACCAACCGGGAGCGCGAGGTGCTGCGGCTGCTGGCGCGCGGCTACGCGTACAAGGAGATCGCCCGGGAGCTGTTCATCTCGATCAAGACCGTGGAGACCCACGTGTCCAACGTGCTGCGCAAGCTCCAGATGTCCAACCGGTACGAGTTGTCCCGCTGGGCGGCCGACCGCCGGCTGGTCTGAGCCACGCGCCGGGGGATCGCCGGGCCGCCGGCAGGTTGCGGTCAGATAACCACTTGCGCTGTTCAGCGGTGTGGCGGCCGGGCACCGGTAATGCTTGGTGCGTCACAGCAGTCGATCGCGGGTTCCGCCAGTGGTCGGACGGCTGGCCGCGTATCCGCTGGTCAGCCCCCAGGCGGCCAGGTGGGCCCGGGTACTGTACCGGAGTCAGGGGTGGGTTGACCGAATATCGGGTTGATAACGGCACCTTCACGCGGTAGGTGGCCGGGTGTCACAGTGTTGGTCAACTCACACCCCCTCGTGAGCGCCCTGAGGAGGCACTCCCATGCGCGGGAAGACCCCACGTAACCTTGCGGCCGGCGTGGCCGTACTGGCCCTGTTCGCCGCGGGCTGTAATAGCAACGGGGACGGCGGCGACTCGGGCACGACCGACGCGGTCGTCTCCATCGAGATCGCCGAGCCCAAGCACCTGATCCCGACGAACACCGCCGAGACGAGCGGGTCGCAGGTGCTCGCCGCCCTGTACAGCCCGCTGGTCGACTTCGACGCGCAGAACAAGCCCTTCGAGGTCGCCGCGGAGTCGATCACGTCCGACGACAACAAGGTCTGGACGATCAAGCTGAAGGGCGGCTACAAGTTCCACAACGGCGAGCCGGTCACCGCCGACAGCTACATCAACGCCTGGAACTACGGCGCGGTCAGCACCAACGCCCAGGACAACAGCTACTTCTTCGACAAGGTCGAGGGGTACGCCGACACCCAGGCGGCCGACGAGAAGACCCCGCCGAAGTCCAAGACCCTCAGCGGCCTGAAGAAGGTGGACGACACCACCTTCACCGTGACGCTGGCCGAGCCCTTCAGCGAGTTCAAGTCGGTGCTCGGCTACACCGCGTTCTACCCGCTGCCGGCCGCCGCCTGGGAGTCCGAGGGGGTGCTGAAGAAGGACTTCGAGCAGGCGCCGATCGGCCAGGGCCCGTTCAAGATGAAGGGCACCTGGCAGCACGACTCCAAGATCGAGGTCGAGCGCTACGACGACTTCCCCGGCGAGAAGCCGAAGGTCAAGGGCGTTCTGTTCAAGATCTACCAGGACCTGGAGGGCGCGTACGCCGACCTGCAGGCCAACAACCTGGACGTGATCAAGCAGATCCCGACCAGCGCGCTGGGCACCGCCCCGGGTGAGCTGGGCAACCGGTTCAAGCAGAGCCCGGCGTCGACCTTCCAGTTCGTGGCGTTCCCGACCTACCAGACG
This sequence comes from Pilimelia sp., assembly GCA_035553735.1. Lineage (GTDB taxonomy): Bacteria > Actinomycetota > Actinomycetes > Mycobacteriales > Micromonosporaceae > DATMJT01. The sequence goes on along the minus strand of DATMJT010000565.1, from coordinate 7,257 downwards.
GAGTTCAAGAACGCCGAGGTCCGCAAGGCGATCTCGATGGCGATCGACCGCGACGAGATCATCAAGGCGGTCTTCAAGGGCTCGCAGACCTCGGCCCGCTCCTTCGTGTCGCCGGTCGTGGCCGGCTACCGCGAGAACACCTGCGGCGAGGCGTGCGTCTTCGACGCGGCCAAGGCCAAGGCGGCCTACCAGGCGGCCAACGGCCCGGCGAAGCTGCAGATCTCGTACAACGGCGACGGCGGCCACAAGGACTGGGTGGACGCCACCTGCAACCAGCTCAAGGCCAACCTGGGCGTGGACTGCGTGGCCACCGCCGAGCCGAAGTTCGCGGACCTGCTGACCAAGCTCAAGGCCAAGAAGGCGGTCGGCATCTTCCGGATGGGCTGGGTCATGGACTACCCGTCCATGGAGAACTACCTGGGCCCGCTGTTCAGCACCAACGGCTCGTCGAACTACTACGGCTACAGCAACCCGCAGTTCGACCAGCTGGTCAAGGAGGGCGCCGCGGCGAAGACCCCGGAGGAGTCCATCGCCAAGTACCAGCAGGCCGAGGACATCCTGGCCAAGGACATGCCGGTGATCCCGCTGCGGTTCGGGCAGAACACGTTCGGCCACTCGACCAAGGTCAAGAACGTGGAGATCGACCTGTTCAACCGGGTCGACCTCCTGAAGATCGAGGCCGCGTAACCGAGTTGTCCGCGTAGCGGCGGTGGCGTCACCGGCCCCAGGCCGGTGACGCCACCGCCGTCTCCACATCCCCCGCAAGCGGCTGCCGCCCGGCGGCAGCGCCGACACCTGTCTCGCCGAGAGGCCTGAGCACATGTTCCGCTATATCGTGCGGCGCCTACTCCAGATGGTCCTGACCTTCTTCGGGGCCACCTTCATCGTGTACGCGCTGATGTTCGCCAACCAGGGCGACCCGATCCAGGTACTGGCGGGTGAGAGGCCGGTCAGCGACGCGCTCCGGGCCGAGCTCACCGCGCGGTACCACCTCGACAAGCCCTTCATCGTCCAGTACGGCTACTACATGAGGGGCATGCTGACCGGCGACTTCGGGGAGTCGCTGACCGGTCGCTCCATCGCCGAGATGATGGCCCAGGCGTGGCCGGTCACCGCGAAGCTCGCCCTGATGGCCCTGATCTTCGCGGTGCTGTTCGGGGTGACCGCCGGCGTGGTGGCGGGCATTCGCCGGTCCGGCATCTTCGACCACGTCACCCTCATCGTGACGCTGATCCTGCTGTCCATCCCGATCGTGGTGCTGGCCCCGATGGCCCGCCTGCTGTTCGGGGTCAAGCTCAGGTGGGTGCCGGCGACCGCCGGCGCCGAGCCGAACCTCTGGGCGCTGCTGGTGCCCGCGCTCATCCTGGGCAGCCTGGCCATGGCGACCCAGCTGCGGGTCACCCGGGCCTCGGTGGCGGAGAACCTGCGGGCCGACTACATCCGCACCGCGCGGGCCAAGGGCCTGAAGCGGAACCGGGTGATCGGGGTGCACCTGCTGCGCAACTCGCTGATTCCGGTGGTGACCCTGATCGGCGTGGACCTGGGCGGCCTGATGAGCGGCGCCATCATCACCGAGCGGGCGTTCAACATCCCGGGCGTGGGCTCCAACCTGTTCCGCGGCATCCAGACCGAGGACGGCCCGCTGGTCGTCGGGTTCGTCAGCATGCTGGTGATCATCTTCCTGATGGCGAACCTGATCGTGGACGTCCTGTACGCGGTGCTCGACCCGAGGATCCGCTATGAGTGAGCCACGCGCGCCCCGCCACCCCCGGTCCGGAACGGAGAGCAGTGATGAGTGACGTCGAGTCGGTCGCCGCGGCCGAGCGGGTCGACGAGCCGTCGGGCCCCAGCGGCGGGCGCCACGCGGCCAAGCGCGCCAAGGCGGCCAAGCCGCGCAGCCTGGCCGCGGACGCCTGGCGGGACCTGCGCCGCAACTGGGTCTTCTGGGTGTCCGCCGCCCTGGTGCTGGTGATCGTCGTGATCGCCGTCTTCCCCGGCCTGTTCGTCGACAACGACGGCAAGGACTGCGCGCTGTCGCGCCAGTACGGCCGACCGGAGGGCGGAGCCATCTTCGGCTTCAACTTCCAGGGCTGCGACATCTACGCCCGGGCCATCTACGGCGCCCAGCCGTCCATCCTGGTGGGCGTCGGCGCCACGCTGATCTCGGCGGTGATCGGCGCGTTCTTCGGCATGACGTCCGGCTACTTCGGCGGCTGGGTGGACGCCGTGCTGTCCCGGATGGTCGACATCGTGCTGGCCATCCCGCTGCTGCTGGCCGCGATCGTGTTCGCCAAGGGCCTCAACCCCACCCGGGAGGGCACCGGCATCGGCACCGTGGTCATCGTGCTGGGCGTGCTCAACTGGACCACCGCGGCCCGGGTGATGCGCTCCTCGGTGATCGCGGCCAAGAGCCAGGACTTCGTGGCGGCGGCGCGGATGCTGGGCGCCGGACCCGGGCGGATCATGTTCCGGCACATCCTGCCGAACTCGGTCGCGCCGTTCATCGTGGTGCTCACCATCCTGCTCGGCATCAACATCGCCACCGAGGCGGCGCTGTCGTTCCTGGGCGTGGGCCTGAACCCCAACCAGGTCTCCTGGGGCGGGGACATCTCCCATGCCGCGATCCGCGTGCAGGAGGCCGCGACCCCGCTGGTGGTGCCGTCGGCCTTCCTGGCCCTCACGGTGCTGTCGTTCATCATGCTCGGCGACGCGGTCCGCGACGCCTTCGACCCGAGGCTGCGGTGAGTGCGCCATGACCGACATCAAGGCTGAGATCGACGTGCTGCCCGGCATCGACCGCTCGGCCCGCCTGCTCGACGTGCGGGACCTGCGGGTGGAGTTCCGCACCACCGCCGGCGTGGCCAAGGCCATCAACGGGGTCAGCTTCGGCCTGGACCCCGGGGAGACCCTGGCCATCCTGGGCGAGTCCGGCTGCGGCAAGTCGGTGACCGCGCAGGCGATCATGGGGATCCTGGACACCCCGCCCGGCTACGTCACCGGCGGGCAGGTGCTCTACCGCGGGGTGGACCTGCTCCGGCTGCCCGAGGAGCAGCGGCGTCGGGTCCGGGCCAACAAGATCGCCATGATCTTCCAGGACGCGCTGTCGGCGCTGAACCCGGTCTTCACGGTCGGGTTCCAGCTGGCCGAGCTGTACCGCAAGCACCGCGGGGTGTCCCGCTCCGAGGCGCGCAAGAAGGCCGTCGAGCTGCTCGACCTGGTGAAGATTCCGGCCGCCCGCCAGCGGGTGAGCGACTATCCGCACCACTTCTCCGGCGGCATGCGGCAGCGCGTGATGATCGCGATGTCGCTGGCGCTGGACCCGGACATCCTGATCGCCGACGAGCCCACCACGGCGCTGGACGTGACGGTCCAGGCGCAGATCATGAACCTGCTCGCCGAGCTGCAGGCCGAGCGGAACATGGGGCTCATCCTGATCACGCACGACATGGGCGTGGTCGCGGACGTCGCCGACCGCATCTCGGTGATGTACGCCGGCAAGATCGTGGAGGAGGCGGGGGTGTACGACATCTACGCCAAACCCGCCCACCCGTACACGAAGGCCCTGCTGGAGTCGATCCCGCGGCTGGACCTCAAGGGCCGGGAGCTGCAGGTGATCAAGGGCCTGCCGCCCAACCTCACCGCCATCCCGCCGGGGTGCTCGTTCAACCCCCGGTGCCGGTACGCCCGGGACGTGTGCCGGGTGGATCCGCCGCCACCGGCGTACGAGGTGTCGGCGACCCGTTCGGCGCGGTGCCACTTCTGGCAGGAGGTGATCGGTGATGAGTGAGGTCGTGCTCGAGACCCGGGATCTGGTCAAGCACTTCCCGCTGACCCGGGGCATCGTCCTCAAGACCCAGTACGGCGCGGTGCGCGCGGTGGACGGGGTCAACCTGCAGCTGCGCCGCGGCGAGACCCTGGGCATCGTCGGCGAGTCCGGCTGCGGCAAGTCGACGCTGGCGAAGCTGCTGGTCGGGCTGGAGAAGCCGACCTCCGGGGCCATCGTGGTGCGGGGCGAGGACATGACCCGGCTGGCGGGCGGCGGGCTGCGCCGCGCCCGGCGCAACATCCAGATGGTGCTCCAGGACCCGTACACCTCGCTCAACCCCCGGATGACGGTCGGCGACATCGTCGGCGAGCCGTTCGCCATCCACCCGGAGGTGGTCGGCAAGTCCGACCGGCGCCGCCAGGTGCAGGAGCTGCTCGACCTGGTGGGGCTGAACCCCGACCACATCAACCGCTACCCGCACCAGTTCTCCGGCGGGCAGCGGCAGCGCATCGGCATCGCCCGGGCGGTGGCGCTCAAGCCCGAGATCATCGTCTGCGACGAGCCGGTGTCGGCGCTCGACGTGTCGATCCAGGCCCAGGTGATCAACCTGCTGGAGCGGCTGCAGTCGGAGCTGGGCCTGTCGTACATCTTCATCGCCCACGACCTGTCGGTGGTCCGGCACATCGCCGACCGGGTCGGCGTGATGTACCTGGGCAAGCTCGTCGAGATCGGCCGGGACGACGAGATCTACGACCACCCGACCCACCCGTACACGCAGGCGCTGCTGTCCGCGGTGCCGGTGCCCGACCCGACGCTGCGTGGTCACCGGGACCAGATCGTGCTGGAGGGCGACGTGCCGTCCCCGGCGAACCCGCCGTCGGGCTGCCGGTTCCGCACCCGGTGCTGGAAGGCGCAGGAGATCTGCGCCCTGGAGGAGCCCCCGCTGGTGGAGCGGGAGCGCTCGGCCCACCCGAGCGCCTGCCACTTCGCCGAGGAGCGCGACGTCGTGCACGGGGTGAGCTGACGCGCCGGCCCGCGGTGGCGAACCGCCGCGGGCGTGCCTCGGGGCGCCGGCCGCGCGGCCGGCGCCCCGGCCGTCGGGGCGCCGCTGGGCCGGCACCCCGGCCGTCAGAGCGGACCGCGGCCGGAGCGCAGCAGCAACAGGGCCAGCTGGGTGCCGTCGGCGCCGAGCGCGGCCCGGAACCGGTCCACGATCTCGCGCTCCCGGGCCAGCACCAGTCGGGTGCCGCCGGAGGCCACCCGGGCGGCGCCCACCCGCTGGGAGAGTGCCGCGCGCTCCTGCCACAGCTGGATGATCGTCGAGTCGATGGTGTCGATCCGCTGCCGCAGCTCCGCGATCTCCGCGGCCGTGGCGGTCTCGTCGGCGGCCGCAGCCGGGCCGGTCGCGGCGCCGGCCGCGGTGCCCTGCGTGGCAAGAGGCGTGCTCATCGGCGTACTCCCTCAGGTGCTCTGCCCGACCCCCGACCCGGAAGCACGAAGCCCCGGACTCGTGGAGCCCGGGGCTTCGGTAGGTCAGTGATCAGGCGCGACCTACGGCTGCCGGACTCCCGGAGCCGTAAAAAAAGTAGAACCGCACCTGCTGGATCACGTGGTCGAGTATGGCGACCCGCGGAGCCGGGCGCAAGCCCTTCGCCGACCACCACGCGAAACGCCGCGCTCCCACGGCGCCCGGGTGCGCCGTCAGTCCAGCCGGGTGATCCGGTCGGCCGGGCCCGGCGCCACCGCGGGGCGTCCGCGGAAGTACTCCGTCAGCGCGTCGATGTCGAAGCCGGGCGCGGTGACCCGGGCCGTGCCGGCCGTGAGCCGGGTGAACCCGTCGCCGCCGCCGGCGAGGAAGTCGTTCGTGGTGACGCGGTACGTCGCGGCCGGGTCGATCGGCGTGCCGTGCAGCGCCAGGTCCGACACCCGCGCGCCGGGGGGCCGCCGGGTGTCGTAGGCGTAGGTGAGGCCCGCCGACACCTGCAGGATCCGCTGGACCGACTGCCCCCCGTAGCCGACGAACTGCTGCTCCAGGACCTCCCTGAGCTGCGCGCCGGTGAGGCTCTGGGTGACCACCAGGTTGTTGAACGGCTGGACCGCGAAGCACTCCCCGTACGTCACCTGACCGGGCGCCTCCCCGCCGGGGGAGCCGGCATAGGTGAGCGACGCCCGGATCCCGCCCGGGTTCATCAGGGCGAGCTGGGCTCCGGCCGCCCCGGCGGTGTACGCCAGCTGGGCGTCGGCGATCAGGCCGCCGAGCGGGCTCTCCCCGTTGCGCCCGGCGTCCCGGGAGATGTCCGCGGTCACCGCGCCGACCACCCGGTTGGCGATCGGGGCCACCGCGGTGCGGTACTTGTCGGCGATGGCCTTGGCGCGGCGGTCGACGAGCGCGGGGTCACGCACGTACGCCCCGGAGGGGTCCTGGCGCCAGGTGCCGTCCGCGTTGCGGACCCCGTTGGCCACGATGACGTTGCGGGCCCGGGCGCCGGCGAACCGGCCGGTGCGCCGGTCCAGCGTGAAGTCGATGTCGGTGACCAGCTGACCGTTGCTGCCGGCGCTGGTGACCACGGTGGGCGCACCCGCGGCGTTGGGCAGGGCACAGGTGTAGAAGCGGTGGGTGTGGCCCGACACCACGATGCCGTACTCGGACCGCAGGCCAGCCACGATCGGGGTGATGGCCCCGGCGAAGTTGGCGCAGTCGGACAGGCCCGGCGGCTGCGGCGGGCCCTGCTGGGCGCCCCCCTCGTGGATGAGCAGGACCAGGGCCCTGACGCCGGCCAGGCGCAGCCACGCGCCCCAGCGGTTGGCGGTGGCGATCTCGTCGCGGAACTCGACCGAGGTGATGCCCGCCGGGTTGACGATGCCCGGGGTGCCGCGCAGCGTCAGGCCGACGAAGCCCACCGGTACGCCGTCGACGCGGCGGATGTCCACCGCCGGCAGCAGCGGCTGGCCGCTGTCGCGGCGGACCACGTTCGCCGCGAGGTAGCGGAAGCCGGCGCCGGCGAACCCGTCGCCGTCGGCGCAGCCGTCGGTCGGGTGGCAGCCGCCGCGGCGCAGCCGGAGCAGCTCGTCGGTGCCCTCGTCGAACTCGTGGTTGCCCACCGAGCTGACCTGCAGGCCCAGGGCGGTCAGCAGCTCGACGGCCGGCTCGTCGTGGAACGCCGCGCTGACCAGCGGCGTGGCGCCCACCAGGTCGCCCGCGCCCACGGTGATCGAGGTGCGTCGCTCGGCGCGGGCCTGTGCCCGCAGCCGGGCGACCCAGGTGGCCAGGTACTCCGCGCCGCCGGCCGGTACGCCGTTGACCAGTCCGCCGCCCCCGGTCGGCGGGTCCACGGCGCCGTGGAAGTCGTTGATCGCGAGCAGGTTGCCGCGGGCCGGGGCCGCGGGCCCCGCCCCGGCGGGCTCGTCGGGGTCGCCGACCGCGACCGGCTGGAGCGGCGTCCAGGACGCGACGCGCGGCGCCGCGTCGCGTCCTGGACGCCGCTCCAGCC
>DATMJT010000564.1:0-12355 GCA_035553735.1 Pilimelia sp. | reverse complement strand
GCGGCGCGGTCGCCCAGCGGGCCTCCGCAGCGCATGCAGAAGCGGTGGGCGGGCGCCGCCGACGCCCCACAGCGACCACAGCGCTGGCCCGCTGCGCCCGGATCCGCCGCCACCTCCGGCGCCCGCTGCGGCTGCGCGCCGCCCCGCTGGGCCGGCAGCACGGTGTGCGACGAGCGGGTCTCGGCCAGCAGGCGGTCGACCCGGGAGAGGTTCGGCCGCAGCCGGACCACGCCGGCGGCCGCGTCCACCACCTCCACCATCGCCTGCAGCCGCTCCAGCACCCGGGCGTTGCCCGACTCCGTCGCCAGCCGCACCGCCTCCCCCCAGTGCCGGACCGCCGCCGCGTGGTCCCCCCGGTCGTGGGCGTCGCAGCCGTCGACCACGGCCTGCCCGAGCTGCTCCTGCGCGGTGTAGTGCGCCACGGCCGGGTGGATCCGGCTCGACGCCACGGGGTCGTCGGTCCAGTGGACCAGCACGACCGCCGGGTCCGCCCGCGGCCGACCGTCGACCACGACGTCGACCCGGGCCACCCGCAGGTCCTCCCACCGCGGTCGGCCGCCGGAATCCACCTCGAAGCAGAGGTGGTAGTCGCGGCTCTCCTCCCCCCACGCACCGATCGACACCTCGGTCACGTGCGCGTCCGGGCCGGGGGGCGGGCCCGGCAGGTCCGCGGCGGTCGGGTGCACCTGCTTGCAGAACCGCAGCCGGGCGGGCGCCACGGTGCCGATCCGCAGCCGCAGCTCGGGCAGGATCTTCGCCGTCGCGGCCCCGACCACGCGGCGGAAGTCCGCCGTCAGCTCCTCCGGCGCCCGCACCGCGTCGGCGGTGCCGCGCAGCGCCGACGCGATGCGCATCAGCTCGCTGGGCTGCCAACCGTCGCCGACCCCCCGCGCGTCGCACACGAACCGCCCGGCACACTGCGCGAGCACCTCGTCCAGGTGCGCCGCGGTCTCGTGCTCGTTGCGGCCGTCGGTCAGCAGCAGGGCGTGCCGCACCGCCGACGGGTGCGCCGCCAGCAGGTCGCGCGCCCGGAGCAGCCACGCCCCGAACGCCGTGCCGCCGGCGGCGGTCACCCCGGCGACGGCGGAGCGTGCCTGCGCCCGGGTCTGCGGCGTGGCGACGGCGAGCTCCCCCGTCACCGGATACACCATCCGGGCCTGGTGGGTGCCCTCCACGACGGCGAACCGGGCACCGTCGGGCAACGCGTCGAGGGCGGCCGCGGTCGCCCGCCGGGCCGCGGCGATCTTCGTGGGCGGATCCGCCATCGAACCGGAGCAGTCGATCACGATCACCTCGGCCAGCCCGGGCGGGCCCGGGTCCGCGGCGGGCGACGCGGTGGCGGACGGCTCGGCCGCGTCGCGGCGGGCCGTGACGGTGAGGATGGCGTGCAGCTCGTCGTCCCGTGGGGACAGACAGCGCTCCTGGTGGAGTTCGAGCGTGATGCGCAGGGAGGTCACGCGGGGTCTCCTGTCCGCGTCGTCGGTGCCGCCGGGGCCGCTCATCGCCGGCTCCAGGGGCGCACCGAGTTGGCCTGGTCGATCAGGACGTCGTGCTCCTCGCGGGTGGTGGCCTGGGCGGCCAGGGCCCGGAACGACCCCTCCAGCAGCGCGCGCAGGGTCCGCTCGCCCGGGGGTGCGCCGAGCACCTCGCCGGGCGCGAGCCTGGCCGGTCCGTGCGCGCGGACCCGGTCCAGGGCCGCCTGGCGGATCAGGGTGACCATCCGGTCGCGCGCCGGGCCCCGCCGGTCGCCGCCGTCCAGCCGCAGGGACGCCGTACGCTCCACGGCCTGGTTCAGCGCGGCGGCCGACGGGCCGTCGGTGCCGAGCCGCGCCGCGAGCACCCGCACCGCCGCGGTCCGCGCCGCCTCGAAGTGCCCGGAGAGGCGCGGCACGCCGTCCAGCTCCGCCACCGCCTCGGCCCGCGCGCCGACCGCCAGTCGCAGGCGGGCCAGCCCGAACGCGGCGCTGGCCTGGAGCCGGTCGCGCCGCCACACCGACCGGTAGAGGCGCTCGGCCTGCCGCCGGTCACCGAGGCGCTCGGCGCAGTAGGCCAGGGCGAGCCGCGGCGCGGTCTCCCCGGGCAGGTCGGCGTACACCTCGTCGAAGTGCTGCCGCGCCGCGGCCGGGTCCTCCTCGGCGAGCGCGAGCAGGCCGCGGTGCCAGGGCAGCCGCCACCGGTCCGGCGCGTCGGCCGCCAGCAGTGCCTCGGCATCGCCGATGGCCCGGCGCGCGCCGCCCGGGTCGGCCAGTCGCAGGTACGCCCGGCAGCGGATCAGCTCCACCTCGGCGCTGGCCGCGCCGAGCGCCGCCAGCCGGGCCAGCAGGTCACCCGGGTCCAGCGTGCCGAGGGCCTCCAGCACCGCGGCGCCGCGCTCCTGCGGCGGCGACTGCGGGGTGGGCAGGCGCTCGGCGGCGGTCGGGCCGTCGGGACGGCCGTCGGCGAAGCGGGCCACGGGCGCACCGGCGGTGAAGCCGCGCAGGGGCGGCACCGTGCCGAGGCCGGCGTCCAGCAGCTCCGCCATCGGCGCGAACAGCCCGGACAGCTCGGGCTGCCGCTGCACGACCCGGGCCGGGACGACGTCGCGCATCACCCCGACCAGCTGCGCGGCCAGGTCGGCCGCCGAGGCGAAGCGGCGCTCCCACCGGCGGTGCGCGGCCCGGTCCACCAGCCGCTGGAACGCCTCCACCGCGACACCGTCCGCGCCGTCCGCGCCGTCCGGACCGGGCGTGCGGGCCCGGAACAGCTCGGCCAGCGTCACCCCGACGGCGTGCAGGTCGGAGCGCACGGTCGGGCCGCGCTCGGCCAGCTCCCGGGCGTCGACCTGGAACCCGGGCGCGTGCACCACCGGACTGTCCCGGTCGTCGACGTGCCGCACACTGCCCAGGTCGATCAGCTTGACGCCGTCGGCGGTACGGATCACGTTGTTGGGCTTGACGTCGGTGTAGAGCAGGTTCCGACGGTGCAGGTAGTCCAGCGCGGCGAGGATCTCGTGGCCGTAGGCCAGGATGTGGTCCAGCGGGAGCGTCACCTCCGGCCGCCCCGGGTCCAGGGCGGCGCGGCACAGCTCGCTCAGCGGCGCGCCGGCCAGGTACTCCATGACGATGTATCCGGCCGGCTCGCCGGAGGCCCGGTCGCGGTCGACGACGAAGTCCCGGATGCGGACGAGGTTGGGGTGGTTGAGCGTGATGAGGAACCGACGCTCGGAGACCGCCGCCTGCAGGGCCTGCGGGTCGGCCTTGTCGATCACCCCCTTCAGGGCGACCTGGTCGCGGTCCAGGTGGGTGTCCTCGGCCAGGTAGACCCAGCCCAGGCCGCCGCGGGCCAGGCAGCGCACCACCTCGTACTGCCCGCCGACCACGTCCCCGGGGCGCAGGTCGGGGACGAACTGGAACGGGGTTCCGCAGTCCGGGCAGTACCCGCGGTCGGGCGGGTGCGCCCCGTCGCCGCCGTCGGGCCCGATCGGGTGCCGGCAGGCGCCGCACACCCGGCTGTGCGCCGGCACCGTGAGGTCGGGCTCCGCCACGGGCCCGGGCGAGAGGGCGAGGGTCGGCAGGGCCACCAGGTTGGCCACCGTCCAGCCGCCCCGTGACTCGGCGTCGCCGCCGGCGGGCCCGACCGCACCCGGCGCGGCCAGGTCCGGCTCGGCCAGCGGCGCCAGGCCGCAGCCCGCGCAGTACCCGGTCTCGTCCACCACACCCGGGCAGCCCGGCGTGCGCGCGCACGGCGTCACCGCCGCCGGCCTTCCGGACGCGCGTCGAGCCGCGCGCGCAGCGCGGCGACGTACCGGTGCACCTGCGGCTCGGCCGCGGCGAGGTCGCACGGGGTCGACGCCAGCGCGGTGTGCGCGGCGCGGTACAGCGCGCCCAGGTCCTCGTCCTCGGCCAGCCCGGCGTGCACCGAGCGGGCCCGCTCCGAGGTCAGCCGCCCGCCCAGCTCGGCGTGCCGGGACAGCAGGTCGTCCACCGCCTGCCGGGCCGCCCGCGCGGCGCGCAGCGCCCGGTCCGTGGCCCGTTCGCAGCGGGCGAGCGCGGCGGGCACCGGATCTCCCGGGGGCGGGCCGCCGGCGCGGTGCCGCCGGTCCGCGCCGGCCGCGGCCCGCAGCGCCGACAGCCGCACCCGCAGCTCGGCCGCGCGCGCCGGTGGGGCGGGCAGTCCCGCCACCCGGCGGGCGGCGCGCGCGTGCCGGTGTCCGACGGCGGTCTCCGCGGCCCACAGCTGTGCGATCCGCTGCTCCAGCAGGGCCAGCCGCGCCGGCACGGCGGCGCCGCGGAAGCCCAGCAGCAGCCGCATGTCCCGCTCCGTCGCGCGGTGCACGATCGGCGCCACCACGTCGGCGACGAGCCGCGGCGCGTCCGCGGCCTCGTCGATGCCGTCGATCACCAGCGTGCGGGGGGCCGCGTCGGCCACCGCGTCCCGCGGGTCGTCGGCCGGCTCCCCCGGCGGAGCGCCGGCCCACCGCACGATCCGGCGGGACACCTCGGCGCTGTCCTTGCCGGCCACGTCGAGCGCCAGGTCGATGCTGCCCACCGGCGGCACCGGCGCCTGCCCTGGCGCCGCGGCGGGTCGGTCGGGGGGCGGCGGCTCCCCGCGGCGCGGAAGCACCGCCAGCGGTCGACTGGCCAGCGTGACCGCGCGCCGCAGCGCCACCGCGACCGCGGAGTCGGTGCCGCCGGCGACGACGACCAGGACGTTGTCGGCCGCCTGGCCGGCGAAGAAGTCCGCGATGCGCCGCGCGGTGGCCGGGTCGCCCGCCGCGCGGGGCACCGACCGGAAGGAGTCGTCGATCGACGCCTCCCCCACCACCCACCCGCCGACCAGGGGCAGGTAGCCGACGATCGTCTCTACCGGGATCATCCACGACAGGCCGGCGCTCGGGTCGGTGTAGGCGCTGACCACCATCCCGACGACGGCGCCGGTCTGCTCGTCCACCACGCCCGAGCCGCTGAACCCCTGCCGGATCGGCACCCGGGGCTCCACCGCGTCCATCTGGATCCACTCCCGGCCCGGCCCGGCCTGGCCGCCCAGCAGGGCCCGCACGTAGACCCCGTCGTCGAGCCGGTCGGGGAAGCCGAACGTGTACACCGGACGCTGCCAGCTCAGCGACAGCGGCCGCAGCACCGCGCCGCAGGGCTCGGCCAGCGGGCGCGCCAGCCGCAGCAGGGCGACGTCGCCGCGCCCGTCGTCGGTCGGCGGGACCCAGTGATCGGCCAGGACCGCTGCCGGCGCCGACGGCGTCCCGGGCCGCCCGACGAGATCCACCAGCACCTCGGCGCCCGGCCCTGCGCCGCCGCCGGACCCGGCGACGACGTGGGCGCAGGTCAACACGTGCCGGTCGCCGAGGACGATCCCCGCGCCGAGCAGCGCGCCCGCGCGGTCACGCACCCGCACCGGCCACGACTGTCGACCATGGCGTGCGGGCACGCTCCCAGCCTAGCGGCGGCGCCGGCCGACGCCACGGTTGAAAATCGTCTGTCGACATCGCGACGCAGCGGCCGGCGCCGGGCCGGCGGGTGATACGCGCCGGCGGGTCGGTGCCCGGCCGGCGTCACTGCCCCGGTGGGCGGCCAGCGGCTGTCCAGCGGGACGGCCCGCGCCCGGGCGCGGGATGTGGCCCGGCGGGCATCGGACCGCGGGTGCAACCCGGTCCACATCGGACGGCGCGGCCGGACGACTCCGTTGCCACCCGCCCGGCGCCGCCGCCGGGTCAGGCGGGGCTGGGCTGCTCCTGGCGCTCCGGGGCGCCCAGCGCCGGGGCCACCAGCCGCATGGTGCGCGGCGGGTTCCGCCGCTGCGCCACCAGGTGCAGGCGCTGCACCCCGTCCTCCCCGGCCGGCGGCAGGGCGCGTCGGCAGCCGCAGTCCGCATCGTCGAAGCCGGCGAACCGGTAGGCGATCTCCATCATGCGGTTGCGGTCGGTGCGCCGGAAGTCCGCCAGCAGGTGTGCCCCGGCCGCGGCCGCCTCGCCGGCCAGCCAGTCCAGGATCGCCGCGCCGACCCCGAACGACACCACCCGGCAGGAGGTGGCCAGCAGCTTCAGGTGCCAGGCCGAGCGGCGGCGCGCCAGCAGCAGCACGCCGATCGCGCCGTGGCTGCCGAACCGGTCGGTGAGGGTGGCCACGAGCACCTCGTGGGCCGGGTCGGCGAGCAGCGTACGCAGCACCGCGTCGGAGTAGTGCACGCCGGTGGCGTTCATCTGGCTGGTGCGCAGGGTCAGCTCCTCGACCCGGCCCAGCTCCTCCTCGGTGGCCCGAAAGATCCGCAGCTCGAGGTCGAGGGAGCGCAGGAACTCCTCGTCCGGGCCGGTGAACCGGGCCCGCTCGGCGTCGCGGCGCACGTTGGCCTGGTACATCGCCCGCCGCCGCGCCGAGTCCACCGTCCTGGTGGCCGGGGTGAACTCGGGCAGCGCGGTCAGCCGGGAGGCCTGCTCCGCGGGGTAGCACCGGACCTCGGGCAGGTGGAACTCCACCTCGGCGCGCTCGGCGGGCTGGTCGTCGATGAACGCCACCGTGCGCAGCGCGAAGTTGAGCCGCTCGGCGATCGACCGCACGGAGTCGGACTTGCGGCCCCAGCCGATCTCGGCCAGGACGAAGTACTCGGCGACGCCCAGCTCCTCCAGCCGCGCCCAGGTCGGCTCGTGGTCGTTCTTGCTCGCCACGGCCTGCAGGATGCCCCGGGCGTCGAGTTCGGTGATGACCTGCCGGATCTCCTCGGCCAGCGTCACCTCGCCGTCCTCCAGCAGCGTGCCCTGCCACAGGGTGTTGTCCAGATCCCAGACCAGGCACTTCACCGTGGTCGTGGCGTTCTCGCTCACCGGTGTCCTCTCGTGCTCGGCGGCCCGCCCGTGCGGCCCGCGCCTCAGGCCGACGCGCCGAGCGCGTGCTCGGCCAGGATCAGCTCACAGATCTCGTTGCTGCCCTCGATGATCTCCATCAGCTTGGCGTCCCGGTACGCCCGGGCGACCGGGTGGCTGCTGCGCGCGCCCGCCGAGGCGAGCACCTGTACGGCGGCCGCGGCACCGGCCACGGCGTGCCGGGAGCTGACGTACTTGGCCAGCACGGTCGCGGACACCATCTCCGGCGACCGGGTGTCCCAGCAGTGGCTGGCGTGCGCGCACACCCGGGTCGCGGCCTGCTCGGCGACCAACAGCCCCGCCACGTGCCGGGCGACCAGCTGGTGCTGCGCCAGGGGTCGGCCGAACTGGGTACGGCGGCGGGCATGCTCGCGCACCTGGGCCAGGCAGCCGCGCAGGATGCCGACGCAGCCCCAGGCCACCGACATTCGGCCGTAGGACAGGGCGGTGGTGACCAGCAGCGCCGTGCCGTGCCCGCCCCCGCCGAGCACGGCGCCGGCGGGCACCCGGACCCCGTCCAGGCGCAGGTACGCGTGCCCGGCGGCCCGGCAGCCCAGGGGCTCGGGGACCGGCTCGACCGTGAGCCCCGCGGCGGCCCGGGGCACCACGACGGCGGCCGCGCCGTCGCCGTGGCGGCCGAACACCACGATCGTGTCGGCGTAGCCGGCGGCCGTGATCCAGACCTTCTCGCCGGTCACCACCACGGCGTCACCGTCCGGCTCGATCCGGGTGGCCATGGCGCCGAGGTCGCTGCCGGCTTCCGGCTCGCTGAACGCGACGGCGGCCAGCTCGCCGCCGGCCAGCCGGGGCAGGTACGCGCTGCGCTGCTGCCGGTCGCCGAGCCGCTGGATCGTCCACGCCGCCATGCCCTGGGAGGTCATGAGGCTGCGCAGCGAGCTGCACCGGCTGCCGACGAACGCGGTGAGTTCGCCGTTGTCGGCGCTGCTGAGCCCCGGCCCGCCGTAGCGGGCGGGCACCTGCGCGCACAGCAGCCCGCGCGCGGCGAGGGTGCGGACCACCTCGTCGGGGATCGCCCCGGCCCGGTCCCAGGAGTCGGCGCGGTCGCCGATCGCGTCGCCGGCCAGGCCGAGCAGGCGGTCCAGCTCAGTCACGGTCGTCGGCTTCGGACTCGCGCAGCCGCTGGACGAGGCCGGTCATCACCTGGATCGTACGGAAGTTGTCCAGCCGCAGGTCCCGGCCGGCGATCTCGATGTCGAACGCCTCTTCCAGGAACACGACCAGCTCCATGGCGAACAGCGAGGAGACTCCGCCGCTGGCGAACAGGTCGGCGTCCGGCGCCCAGGCCGTCTTGGTGCGCTCCTGGAGGAACCGGGAGATCCGCTCGGCGATGACGTCCGCGGCCGGCGCGGTGGACTGCTGGGGCGTGCTCAAGACGGGTTCCCTCCGTAGTCGTAGAAGCCGCGACCGGTCTTCCGGCCGAGATGTCCTGCGCGGACCTTGTCCAGCAGGAGCTGATCGGGGACGCACCCCGCGTCGCCGGTGCGCTCGTGCAGCACCCGCAGGGAGTCGGCGAGGTTGTCCAGGCCGATCAGGTCGGCGGTGCGCAGCGGCCCGGTGCGGTGGCCGAGGCAGCCCTCGAAGAGGGCGTCGACCGTCTCCGGGGGCGCCGTGCCCTCGCGCACCACCCGGATCGCGTCGTTGATCATCGGGTGCAGCACCCGGCTGGTGACGAAGCCGGGGCGGTCGGCCACGACGAGCGAGGTGCGGCCGAGCCGGGCGAGCACGGAGGCGAGGGTGGCCTCCACGGCGGCGCCGGTGCGCCGCCCGCGGATCACCTCCACCATCGGGATCAGGTACGGCGGGTTCATGAAGTGGGTGCCGATGAGGTCCTCGGGCCTGGCCACCGAGCCCGCCAGCTCGTCGATCGGGATCGACGAGGTGTTGGACACCACCGGGGTCCCGGGGGCAACCAGCCCGGAGACCTTGGCCAGCGCGGCGGCCTTCACCTCGGCGAGTTCGGTCACCGCCTCGATCACCACGGTGGCCTCCGCGGCCTCCTCGACCGAGACGGTCGTGACCAGCTCGCCGGGCGCGGCGCCCTCCGGCAGTGCGCCCATGAGCCGCGCCAGCTTCAGCTCCCGGCGGACCCTGCGGCGCGCGTGGTCGAGTTTCGCCCGGTCCACGTCGACCAGCGTGACCGGGACACCGAACCCGATGCCCAGCGTGGCGATCCCGACGCCCATCACTCCGGCGCCCAGCACCAGGAGCCGGTGCGCCTTTCCTTCCTCCGACACCACACCTCCAGGAGAAGTTCTGTCCACAGTAGAGCTGCGTTACCGGGCGGCGGCGGGCGAGTCGGGCGCGGCCGGCTCCTCCCCCGCGTGGCGCTGGCGCCAGCGCTGGGCGGGCAGGACGACGCCGAGGGCGCCGGCCAGGTCGCCTCGCGCCACGGCCCGCCAGAACGGGGTGTCCGACGCCGGCCCGGGCCGGCGGTCCCCGGCCGCCGCCGTCGGCAGGTCGACCCGGGCGCACCCGGGAAAGGCCGGCGTCCAGTCGACGGGCACCCCGCGCACCTGGGCCGCCGCCAGCGAGGCCAGCATCCGCCGCGCGTCGCTCTCCCCCATCCGCAGCGAGCCGACCGCGGCGACCCCGACACCGACGTCGCGGCCGATCTCCTCGACCGCGGCGGTCAGCAGCGGGTGCGGGGACGGCTCCACGAAGGTGGTGAAACCCAGGCCCAGCAGGGTGCGCACCGCGCGGTCGAACTCCACCGGCCGGCGAAGGTTGTCGTACCAGTACTCGGCGTCCAGGGCGGCGGCGTCCAGCACCCCGCCGGTCACCGTGGAGCAGAAGACGACGTCGGTGCGGCGGGGCCGCGGGTCGCCCACGGCCGCCAGCAGGGGCCGGCGCACCGCGGCGACCTGCGCCGAGTGGGCGGCGAAGTCGGCGACGATCCGGGCCACCCGGACGCGGTCGTCGACGAGCCGGGAGAACAGCTCCTCGACCGCGTCGGGGGCGCCCGCCACGCTGGTGCTGGCGGGCCCGTTGACCGCCGCGACCGCCAGCCGGTCACCCCACCCGGCCAGCCGGTCGCGCACCTGCGCCGCGGGCAGCGGCACGGAGAGCATGGCGCCGTGGCCGGCGAGGGTCTCGGCGATGACCCGGCTGCGCCGCGCGACCACGCGCGCCGCGTCCGGCAGGCTCAGCGCGCCCGCGACGTAGGCCGCGGCGATCTCGCCCTGGGAGTGCCCCACCACCGCCGCCGGGTGCACGCCGAAGGACCGCCACACCGCGGCCACCGACACCATGACCGTGAACAGGGCGGGCTGCAGCACGTCCACGCGGTTCAGCGAGGCCGCGCCGCGGCGGCCGCGCACCACGTCGACCAGGGACCAGTCCAGGTACGGGGCGAACGCCTCCGCACAGGCCCGCACGCTGGCCCGGAACACCGGCGAGTCGTCCCACAGCCCGCCGCCCATCCCGCGCCACTGCCCGCCGGCGCCGGCGAACACCATCACCACGCCGGGACCGGGGCCGGCGGCCGGGGCGGCGCCGCGCACCACGCCGTCGTGCTCCCGCCCGTCGGCCACCGCGTCGAGCCCGGCGAGCAGCTCCGCGCGGTCCGCGCCCACGACGACCGCGCGGTGTTCGCCGGCGGGCGGGTCGCTGGCGAGGGTGAGGCCCAGGTCGCCGACGTCCAGCCCGGGGCGGGCGCGCACGTGCGCGGCGAGGCTGCGCGCCCGGGCGCGCACCTCGGCGTCCGAGGGGCCGCAGACCGGCCAGGGCAGCGCGCCGGTCAGCGCGGGCGCGGCCGGCGCCGCGGGGTCGGATACGGGCGTGGGTACCGTGCTCACTGCGGGAAACCTCCGAAAGGGCCGGTCCGCACCGGTCGGCCGGTCAGTGGACGAACGTGCGGGCGCGCTCGGCGAGCAGCTGCGCGGTGGCGGCGAGCAGGCGTTCGGTGACGGCATCGACGTGCCGGCGCGGCCAGGGTTCGAGGTCGGTGCCGCGTACCCAGTCGTTGAAGGCGCCCATCGCGGGCCCGCAGGGAATGTGGTAGTCGACCCTGCGGGTGGGTTCGCCGGCACGGGCCAGGGCGAGCCCCTGGGTGAGGTAGGTGCGGAACACCGCCGCCATGTCCTGCTTGGGGTTGCCGCTGGCGCCCACCTCGGCCAGCACCTCGGCGAACGGCCGGCGCAGGTACCGCCGCTCGATCTGGTCGCGGATGGCCGGATCGATGTCGGGGTAGCGGTCGTGTGCCCGCCACAGCTCGTGCAGCTTCGTCGCCCGCGCCGGGTAGAACAGCCCCTTGCGGACGACGGTGTTCCGCGCGCCCAGCTCGAACAGCTCCGGCCACGGTGCGGTGTCCACGTCGTGCACGGACACGCCCTGCAGGATGTCCTTGGCCAGCGGGCTGGTCACGGCCTCGACGGTGCACTGGTTGATCGAGCCCGTCACCAGGAACTCCGCGCCCATCAGCAGCGCCGCGGCGGCCGCCTCGGGGGTGCCGATCCCGCCCGCCGCGCCGACGTGCACGCGCTCGGGCCCGGTGACCAGCCGGTCCCGCAGGCGCAGCACCGAGGGCAGCAGGGTGGCCAGGGTCGCCGGGCCGCTCAGCCACCCGGCGCCGGCCTCGACCGCCACGTCCGTGGCGACCGGGCACCCGGCCGCGCGGTCCGCCTCCTCGGCGCTGATCTGGCCCTGCTCCCGCAGCTGACGCACCACCTCGGGCGGGGCGGGCGAGAGCATCTGCTCGGCCTGGTCGACGCGGTTGACCTTCGCCAGCACCAGTCCGCCCCTGAGCCGGAACTTCAGCAGCGCCGGGGTGACCTCCAGGTGGCCGGACGCCTCGACGACCCGCACGCCCAGGCGCAGGTAGAGGTCCGCCAGGGCCAGCTCGCGGCCGGGGTCGTCGGGGCGGTAGGGCAGGCTGGCGCCGAACGGCTGGTCGGGGCCCAGCTCGGCCACCACCTTGCCCAGCCCCTCCTCCACCTCCGCCACGGTGAGCCCGCCCGCGCCGTAGCAGCCCATGCCTCCGGCCCTGGCCAGGCGGGCCAGCAGGTCCACTCCCGAGCCGCCGGCGTACATCGACCCGGCGACGCAGGCGTACGACAGGCGGTAGCGCTCGCGGAACGAGGCCGCGCCCAGGTCGGTGGGTTGCGGCGCCCGCCGCCCGGCCCCGGCGGGCCGGGCCGGTACGGCGCCCGGCGCCGACGCCGGGACCGGGGCGACCGGCGCGGAGCCCCCGACCGCCCGCACGGCGGCCGGCGCGGGCGCCGACGCCCGCTCGGCGGCCGCCCGCTCCTTGATCTTGGCGACCAGGTTGCGGAGCACCCGCCCGGGGCCCAGCTCCACGAACTCGAACTCCCCGCGGTCCATCAGGTACCGCACCATGTCCAGCCAGCGCACCGGGTTGTCGATCTGCCGGGTGAGGCGGTGCGCCATCCCCGCGGCGTCGTGCGGCTGCGCGTCCAGGTTGGCCAGCACCGGGATCCGCGGCGGGGCCAGCGGCACCGTGCGCAGGAACCGGCCGAACTCCTCGGC
>DATMJT010000563.1:0-4732 GCA_035553735.1 Pilimelia sp. | reverse complement strand
AGGCCCCGGCCGCCGCCGTGCCGGACCGCGTTGGTGGCCAGCTCGTTGACGGCCAGGACGAAGTCCTCCAGCGGGTGGCCGGAGAGCCCGGACTCTTCGGCGCACCGGGCCACCGCGTGGCGCAGCTCGGTGACCTGCTCGGCGTCGAACGTCCGGGCCAGCAGCGGGTGCAGCGTGGAGGCCGACCGGCCGGCGCCTTCCTGCGCGTCAACCATCGGCGGAACCGCTGCGCGTCACCATGCTCCGTGCTGCCCGTCCTTTCCAGCCGGGTCCCACCCTACGGCCCGGTGGCCGGGTGCGCACGCGGCGGCGCGGTCACTGCGGCGGCGGCGCCTCGTGCATCGCCAGCTCCTCGGCGGTGGCCCCGCCCCCGGCGGCGCCCATGTCGTGAGCCACCTCGTCCTTCTCCCGGTCCGGCGCCGCGCCCTGGTCCGGGGCCACCAGGCGCCCGACCGACCCGCCGGTCTCGGCCAGCGGGTCGGGCCGGTCGTAGTAGGAGACCTGGGAGTCCGGGTCGTGCTGCGGCCCGTCGGTGAGCACGTCGGCGTCCAGGGCTGCCCGGGCGGAGGCCGACTCGTCCAGCGAGTCGTCCAGGCGGTCGTCGTCCGCCGGACCCGCCGCGGAGGGGCTCGGGTCGGCCAGTGCCGCGGCGCGGCCGGTCGGCGGACCGGCGGCCGTCTCCTGTACGTCGGCACCGAAGTCGGGCTGCTCCTGGGCGAGCCGGTCCTCCAGCGACTCGCCGCGCAGCTGCTCCTGGGCGGTGGTGCCGAAGCGGTCCACCGCCACCGGGCGGTCGGCCGGCAGGGCCGCCGGCGCGGGCCCGTCGGCCTGGCGTCCGGTGTGGACGTCGTCGTAGGCGGTGGAGTCGTCGTCGGCGGTGTCCGGCAGGCCCTCGGCTTCGGGGTCCGACACCGGGCTGGGGTACTGGTCGCGCATGCTCCCGCTCTACCCATCCGGGCACCGGGATAACCGGACCGGACCCCACTACTGCGTCGGCGGACCCCACTACTCTGTCGGCCGGCGCCAGATAACCCTCCGTTCGGCTAGCGTGGGGTCGCCCCCGCTATTAGGGTTCGGCGGTAGGGGGAAGGCGCGGGCACCGCCCGTCGCGCCTCTGGGTGCTCAAGACGCGGGCACCGGCCATACAGCAGAAGGCAGAGCAACGGCGCGGTCGGATCCGCGCCGCCGAGGGGGCCGCGCGTGTGTCCGGAAGCCGAACAAGTGTCGTCCGTCCCGAGCGGTGACGGACTCGGGGAGCTGGTCGCTCTCGACGCGGCCGCGCGGGCGTTCGCGCAGCTGCGCCCGGCCGGAAAGCCGGCGGGGCGGGAGCGCCTGGTCCGGCTCGCCGCGCCGGTCGCGCAGCGGCTGGCCCGCCGCTACCGGGACCGGGGCGAGGCCCTGGAGGACCTGGAGCAGGTGGCGCTGGTCGGCCTGCTCAAGGCCGTCGACGGGTACGACCCCCAGCGTGGCGGCTTCAGCGGGTACGCCATCGCCACCGTCACCGGCGAGCTGAAGCGCCACTTCCGCGACCGGGCCTGGGGAGTGCGGGTGCCCCGGCGGCTACAGGAGCTGGTGGCGCAGGTGATGGCCGGCAACAGCCGACTCACCCGGGAGAAGTCGCAGCGCCCCACCCTGCCGGAGCTGGCCCGCGAGCTGGGGCTGACCGAGGCGGAGGTGGCCGAGGCGCTGTCCGCCTCGGGCACGGCGTACCGGCCCATGTCGCTGCACACGCCCAATGCCGCGGAGGAGGGCGGCGAGCTGGGCGACTGCCTCGGCGCGCTCGACCCGGAGCTGGGGCGGCTGGAGGACCGGCTGACGGTGGCCGCGCTGCTGTGCCGGATGCCGCCCCGGGAACGACGCATCCTGGCGCTGCGCTTCTACGGCAACCACACCCAGTCCGAGATCGCCGACCTGCTGGGCATCTCCCAGATGCACGCCTCGCGGCTGCTCTCCCAGGCGCTGGCCTGGCTGCGGGACGCCCTGCTCAGCGACGCTCCCGTGCACTGGTACCCGGGCGTCCGGCAGCCCGAGCACGGGCTGGCCGTGGCCACCCGGGTGCACGCCGACGCCACCGTGGTCGAGGTGACCGGCGAGATCGACCGGGACAACGCCGGGCAGCTGCGCCGGGCGCTCGCCGCGGCGGTCCGGCTGGGCGGCGTCGCCGAGCTGCGCATCGACCTGGCCAGGGTGCCGTTCGTGGACGCCGCGGGCATCGCCGCGCTGCTCGCCGGGCAGGACCTGGCCGCGCGGGCGGGCCTGCGGATGCGCCTGGTGCGGGCCCGTCCGTACGTCGGCCAGGCTCTGGCCACCGCCGGCCTGTGGCCGTGCCTGGCCAGCGTGCTGGCCACGGGCGACGACCCGGCGCGCCGCGGGAGGTAACCGCCCGGCCCCGCCCGGGCGCCGGCCCGGTCCGCGGGCGCCGCCTGCCGGGCGGCCTGCCGGCGGTGCGGGCGCCGCCTGCCGGGCGGCCTGCCGGCGGTGCGGGCGCCCCCCGGGTCCGGGGCCACACGTGGCCGGTCCGGCGGGTCAGAAGGAGCCCTCCTGGTCCCGGGCCAGCAGCGCCCAGACGACCTTGCCGTCGGCCAGGGGCAGGAAGCCCCAGCGCGCGGCCACCGCCTGGATCATGACCAGCCCGCGCCCGCCCGGGGCGGTCGGCGCGACCGGCCCCCGGGCCCGCGGAGCCTGGGGCGAGGCGTCGCGGACGGTGACGTGCAGGTGGTCCCGGTCCAGGTGCAGCCGCACCGTCATCGGCGTACGGGCGTGCACCACCACGTTGTTGACCAGCTCGGTGACCACGGTGCACGCCGGACCGAGCAGGTGCGGCAGCTCCCACCGCCCGCAGGCCTCGGTGACCAGCTCCCGCGCCTGGCGGGCGGCGCCCACCACGGGCAGCAGCTCCGCGCGCAGGTGCGCCCGAGCGACCCGGGGGTCGGTCGCCTCGGGGGGCCCGAGGCCCCGCAGCGCGTCCTGGAGGGCGGCGAAGACCCGGACCGTCCCGCCCTCGGCGTCGGCGCTGCGCCCCTCGGCGACGCGGCGCCCGGGGTCCACCAGGCACAGCGCCACCGCCGGCCACTCGGCCGTGTCGGCGGCCGTGGCCGCGAAGACCGACAGCGCGTCGGGGTCGGGGGTCCGCAGGTCGGTCAGGTCCACGACCAGCGCGGCGGGTTGCTCGACGAGGCACCCGACGAGGCAGGAGCGCACCGCCGGGATGCCGTCGGCGTCCAACACGCCGATCAGCCGGACGAGGGTGTGCAGCTCGAGGTTCTCCGCCACGCAGCGCAGTCCGGGCGTCACGTCCTCCATCCGGTGCCCTGGAGACAGGGTGTCTGACGGTGGACGGTACGACATGGCTGGACCCTCCTCACCGGTGGGCCTGAGCGTACCGGCGGGCCACCACGGCCGCGGCTCCGGCAGCCAGGCCCAGCGCCGCCGAGGTGCGCAGCGCGGCGCGACGACGCCCGTGCCAACCCCCGCTGATGCTCGCCTCGTCGTGGCTCTCGCCGAACAGGTTCCCCGTGGTGTTGGCCGCCGGCCGGGGGCCGAACTGCGCCTTCGCCGCGTACCGGCCGAGCAGCCACTCGGACACACCCGGCAGCATCCGCCACTGGAGGGCCAGCAGCCGGGCGGCGCCGCCCGCGTACGCCTCGCGGCGCGGCCGGCGCAGCAGGCCGACGATGGTGCGGGCCACCAGTTGCGGCGGGTAGATCGGCGGCGGCGGGGTCAGGGACCGGCCGGTGTGGTTGCCCGCGTGTGCGAAGAAGGGCGTGTCGATGGTCGCCGGAAGCACGGTGCACACCGCGATGTCCCGCTCGCCGCTGAGCCGCAGCTCCTGCCGGACGGTGTCGGACAGCCCGCGCACGCCGTGCTTGGCGGCGTTGTACGCCGTCAGGTAGGGCATCGCCACCTCGGCCAGCACCGAGGCGTTGTTCACGATGACCCCGCCCTCGCCCGCGCGCAGGTGGCGGAGGGCGCTGCGCATGCCGTACGCGACGCCGAGCAGGTTGACCTCGATCACCCGCCGGAACTCCTCGGGCGAGACCTCGGCCAGGGTGCCGTAGGTCGCCACGGCGGCGTTGTTCACCCAGCCGTCGAGTCGGCCGAACGCGGCGACCGCCTGGTCGGCCAGCCGCTCCACCGCGGCGGCGTCGGTGACGTCGGTGGGGATGACGGCGGCCCGCGCGCCGAGCAGTCGGCACTCGTCGGCGACGGCGGCCAGGGCGTCCTCGCGCCGTGCGGCCAGCGCCACGGACACCCCGCGGCGAGCCAGCTCGAGCGCGGTGGCGGCGCCGATGCCGCTGGACGCACCGGTCACCACCACCGCTCGGCCGGAGAGGTTGCGTAGTCGCGCCATGCAGCACGGTTACCCGGCGGCGGGACCCCGAAACTGTCCGATATGCCTTCGACCCGGGCGGCACTGTGGCCCTGGGCCGGTTTTCGCGGCCAACGGCCCGGGTACCGACGGGCCGTCGCCACCGCCGGGCCGGGCGGTTCGGCCTGGCCCGCACGGCTCGCCCCGGCGAGCCGGTGCGACGGTCGGTGGGTGGAAGGGCATGGGCGCGGTGAGTACTCGCTTCGAATCTCGACCGGGAGCGGCGTACGCCGCCGAGCCGCTCGCCCAGGCCGCCGAGCCGCTCGCCGAGGCGGTCGAGCGCCTGCGGGCGGAGCGCGACGGGCTGCGCCTGGCGATGCGCAGCCGGGCGCTCATCGAACAGGCCAAGGGCGTGCTCATGGG
>DATMJT010000562.1:0-7206 GCA_035553735.1 Pilimelia sp. | reverse complement strand
CGACCACCACGCCCGCAGCCACCACCACGGGGCCGACCCCCACCACGACCGGCATCGACACCGCCGAGGGGATCCCGGCCGGTCCGGCGTCGACGCCCGAGCCGGCGCGCGTCGAGGCCTACCCCGCCGCGGCGGCGGCGCCGGTGGCGGCGCAGGCCCCGGTGGCCCAGCCCGCCGCGGCCAGCCCGGCCACCGGCACCCCGCCGGCCACGGCCTTCACCGCGCCGGCCCAGCAGGTGGCCATGCACCTGGGCCCGCTGCGGCTGGACGGCGACGGCATCCACCGGCTCACCGTGCACCTGCACCCGGCCGACCTGGGCCCGGTGAGCGTGGTAGCCGAGATCCGCGACGGGGCGATCTCGGTGCAGCTCGCCGGGGCCACCGACGCCGGTCGCGAGGCCCTGCGCGGGTCCCTGCCCGACCTGCGCCGGGAACTCCAGGACGCCGGCTATGCCAACTGCTCGCTCGACGTACGCGCCGACAGCGACCAGCGGGGCCAGCAGTTCCGGCCGCCGTCGGGCGGCCAGGCCGACCCGGGAGCGCGCGGGGACCGGCGGACACCGCCCCCCGTCGATCCGCGCACGCCGGCCGACCCCGCCCGGCCCGCCACCGACCGCCGCCTCGACCTGCACGTCTGAGCCACCGACCCGCCAAGGAGCACAACATGACCAGTCCACTCGGCTCAGGTACCGGCACCGGTGCGCCGATCGGCCAGGTACCCGGTCAGACCACCGGGCGCACCACCGCGACCGGCGGCAACGAGCTGGGCAAGGATGCCTTCCTCAAGCTGCTGGTCGCCCAGCTCAGGTACCAGGACCCGACCAATCCCAGCGACGGCGCCCAGTTCCTCGCCCAGACCGCGCAGTTCACCCAGGTGGAGAAGCTGGCGGAGCTGGTCGCCGAACAGAAGAACGTCGCCGCCGGGCAGCTCATGCTCAGCGCGAGCAACCTGATCGGCCGCACGGTCACCTACCCGGGCCCGAACGGCGCCGATGTCACCGGCGTCGTCCAGTCCGCCACGTTCGCAGGCAGCACTCCGACCCTGCGGGTCGGTAACACGGATGTGCCGCTGTCCTCGGTCAAGGAAGTCCACCGCACCGCCTAGTCGACGAAGACCGTCCAGACCGGGTGAGCGAGGCCCCACCGGCCTCGTGAACGGTGTCTGAACTCTTCGCCCATCCCTTAACCGAAGGAAAGCCATGCTCCGTTCCCTCTTCGCCGGCATCAGCGGGCTGCGCACGCACCAGCAGATGATCGACGTGACCGGCAACAACATCGCCAACGTGAACACCACCGGATACAAGTCGGCGCAGGCCACGTTCCAGGACACGCTCAGCCAGATGGTGCAGGCGGCCGCCGGCCCGCAGGCCGGCAACGGCGGCACCAACCCCGCCCAGGTCGGGCTCGGCGCCCGGCTGGGCAACATCACGAACAACTTCGGACAGGGCGCCTCGCAGTCCACCGGGCGCAACAGCGACCTCATGATCCAGGGTGACGGCTTCTTCGTCGTCACGGACGGCCAGGAACGGTTGTACACCCGCAACGGCTCCTTCTCGTTCGACGCCAGCGGGCTCATGACCACCAGCGGCGGCGGGATCGTGCAGGGCTGGCAGGCCGGCGCGAACGGGATCATCAACACCAACGACGTGCCCGGCGCGGTGTCCCTGCCGATCGGGGTCCTGCTGGAGCCCAGCCCGACCCAGAACGCCCTGTTCGGCGGCAACCTGCCGGGCGACCGGCCCGTCGGCACCTCGGTCACCACCTCACAGACCGGGTACGGCCAGGCCGGCGTGCCGGTCAACATCGGCGTCACCTTCACCAAGGCCACCGCCACCACCTGGGGGGTGTCCTTCGACGGCGGTGCGACCACCTCGGCCACGCTGACCTTCGACGCGGACGGCGAGCTGGTCGGCCCGGCGGGTGGGATCGTGGCCTTCAACGCCGACATCGACCTGAACCTGTCGGCGATGACGGCCTACGCGGGCCTGTCCACGATCAACCCGATCTCCCAGGACGGCGCGGCCATGGGCTCGCTGTCCTCGTACACGATCTCCAACGACGGGGTGCTGACCGGCATCTTCTCCAACGGCCTCAAGCGCCCGCTGGCGCAGCTGGCGCTGGCCACGTTCAACAACGCCCAGGGCCTGGAGAAGGTGGGCGAGTCGATGTTCCGCAACACCGTCAACTCCGGCCCGGCCGCGCTGGGCATCGCCGGCACCGGCGGACGCGGCGTCCTGCAGGCCGGGGCGCTGGAGATGTCGAACGTCGACCTCGGCGCGGAGTTCACCAACCTGGTGATCGCGCAGCGTGGCTTCCAGGCCAACTCGCGGGTCATCACGACCTCCGACGAGCTGCTCCAGGACCTGGTCAACATCAAGCGCTGACGGTTGGCGGCACGCCGCTGACGTCCGGGGCCCGGGCCACCGCCCGGACCCCGGACGTCGTCGTCGGCGGCCCGGCCGGCACCGGTCCGGACGCGTGATTTGACCGCCAGGGACGGCTTAGCCGCAGGCCAGAACGGCCGATAGGCAGACCAACGGCCCACGGGCCAGCCCGCCACAGCCCAGGGACGGAGTGTCGTGATCCTCGTGACGCGCCTCAACGGTGCCGCGTTCGCCCTGAACCCGGACCTGGTCGAGCGCGCCGACTGCACGCCGGACACGGTGGTCACGCTGGTGGACGGCACCAAGTACGTGATCGCCGAGTCGGTGCCGGAGTTCGTCGAGCTGGTGCTGACCTACCGGGCGTCCGTGGTCGCGGCCAGCCAGCGCCTCGCCGCCCCGCCCGTCCACGACCGCGAAGGTCGTACCGCTGCACAGAAGGGACCGCTGATGGATCTGGCTACGATCATCGGGGTCGTCGCGGCGTTCGTCATCGTCTTCGTGGTCCAGGCCCTCGAGGGCGGGCACGCCGGCTCCATCCTGCTGTTCCCGCCGATGCTGCTGGTGTTCGCCGGCACACTCGGCGCGGTCATGGCCGGCGGCATTCTCAAGGACACGATCGGTCTGGGCGGTCAGCTCAAGAAGGCGTTCCTGCCCAAGGTCACCCCGCCCAACGACCTGGTGGCCTCCGTGGTGGGCCTGGCCGAGCGGGCCCGCCGGGAGGGGCTGCTGGCGCTGGAGGACGCGGCCAAGGAGGTGCAGCACCCGTTCCTGAAGCGCGGGCTGGAGCTGGCCATCGACGGCACGGACCCGGAGGAGCTCAGCGACATCCTGCACGCCGAGGTGGAGGCCAAGCGCAAGGCCGACAAGACCGGAGCCAAGATGTTCGAGACGATGGGCGGCTACGCGCCCACCATCGGCATCGTCGGCACCGTGATGGGCCTGGTGCACGTGCTGGAGAACCTCGACAAGCCCGAGACCCTCGGCCACGCCATCGCCGCCGCCTTCGTCGCCACCCTGTGGGGCGTGCTGAGCGCCAACGTGCTGTGGCTCCCGATCGCGTCGCGGCTCAAGCGGCTGAGCGAGGTGGAGTGCGACCAGATGGAGCTGACCATCGAGGGCGTGCTGGCCATCCAGGCCGGCTCCAACCCGCGCCTGGTCGCCCAGAAGCTCCGCAGCCTGCTGCCGCCCGGCAGCGTGCCCGCCGACGCCGGCGACAAGGCCAAGAAGGCAGCATGAGCGCCGCGAAGGGCGCCAAGCCGGGCAAACCCGGCAAGCCCGGGAAGAAGCACAAGGGCGGCCACGAGGAGGAGCACGCCAACCACGAGCGGTGGCTCGTCTCGTACGCCGACATGCTGACCCTGCTGTTCGTGCTGTTCGTGGTGCTGTTCTCGATGAGCACCGTCGACAACAAGAAGTTCTCCAAGCTGGCCGACGGCCTCGCGGAGGGCTTCGGCGCGCCGACCGTGGCCTTCACCGGCAAGACCTCGGCCATGAACGGCGCCGGCGGCTCCCAGGGCTCGACCCTGCCGCTGATGCCGCCGGCCAACCCCGGGGTCAAGCCCGCGGTCCAGAGCCCGGCCAAGGGCAGCACCGGAGGCACCGAGTCCCTGGCCCAGAAGGCGGTCGCCACGGCGGAGCGCGCGAAGGCGTCCCGGAACGCGCGGGCCGCGGCGCGCGAGGTGAAGAACCTGCGCAAGGTCCAAGAGAAGATCACCGAGGCGCTGCGGCGCGCCCGGCTGGAGAAGAGCGTGCGGTTCACCATCAACGAGCGCGGCCTCGTGGTGACCGTGGTCAGCAGCGAGGTCGTGTTCGAGGGCGACCGGGCCGACCTGCTGCCCGCCGGCCGCAAGATCCTCGACGCGGTGGGTCCGCCCCTGGTCCGGCTGCCGAACAGCATCCAGGTCGACGGACACACCAACCAGCTGCGGGTGCCCACCGTCGTCTACCCGAGCGCCTGGGAGCTGTCCACGGCCCGGGCCTCGATCACCGTGCGGTACCTCAACGCCCGCGGTGTTCCGGCCCGGCGCCTGTCCGCGGCCGGGTACGCCGGCACCCGGCCGCTGATCGACCCCAAGGATCCGCGCTCGGTGGAGATGAACCGCCGGGTCGACATCGTGGTGTTGACCCAGCTGCCCGCCGACCAGGCCGCACTGCTGCCGTCGGCGGCCGGCGCCGACTGACCGGCCGCCGCGCCCACCCAGCGACACCGACCACCGCACCGACCACCGAACGACGAGGTAACCCCGATGGCGAAAGAGAGCTCCGACGAGGCCCCGAAGAAGGGCAAGAGCAAGCTGATCATCATGATCATCGCAGTGGTCTTCCTGGCGGCCGGCGGTGTCGGCGGCTACCTGATGCTCAAGGGCGGCGGGGGCCCCGAGGAGGAGCCCAAGCCGGAGGCCGGCGTCGTCGTGGCGCTGGATGCGATCACCGTGAACCTGGCCGACGGCCACTACCTGAAGGTCAAGATGGCGCTTCAGGCGACCGCCAACGCCGTCGAGGAGCCGGACGGCAGCAAAGCCCTGGACCTGGCCATCGCCGAGTTCACCGACAAGGAGATGGGCGAGCTGTCCTCGGCGGCCGGGCGGAGCAAGGCCAAGGCCGAGCTGCTGGAAAAGGTCAAGAAGGCCTACAACGGCGACATCATGGACATCTACTTCACGGAGTTCGTCATGCAGTGAGCCCGCCGCCGACAGGGACACCCACACCGGCTTCGGGCCGCCTCGCCGCGGCCGCGCGACGGCCATCCGGCCGATTCTCCAGCTCCCCCGGTTGGATTCCTCAATCCCGGCCGAACCGGGCCGATCTGCACTTCGTGACCAAGTCCGCGTCCACGGTCTCCGCCCCCCGCAACCCCGGCCGCATGGCGCGCCGGGGCAGCACCGGCCCGCAGCCCTACGACTTCCGCCGGCCGATCAAGCTGTCCCGCGAGCACGTCCGGATGCTGCAGATCGCCTTCGAGACGTACGCCCGCAGCTGCGGCACCCTGCTCACCACCCGCCTGCGCGCCGTCTCCCAGGTGAGCCTCCTGGCGATCGAGCAGGTCACCTACGAGGAGTACGCCGCCGCGCTGAACAACCCGACGGTGTTGGCCTCCGTGACCGTGGACCCGCTGCCCGGCACGATGCTGATGGAGCTGTCCCTGAGCACCGCCATGGCCTGCATCGACCACCTGCTCGGCGGCCCCGGCGGGACCCAGCCCGAGCGCCCGCTCACCGACGTCGAGATGCCGCTGCTGCGGGCGCTGCTGGAGCGGATGCTCGGCGAGCTGCGGTACGGCTTCGAGCAGCTGGTCGCGCTGCAGCCCCGGCTCGGCCCCATCGAGTACAACCCGCAGTTCATGCGGGCCATCTCCCCCGGCGACGCGGTGGTGGTCGCGTCGTTCGAGGTGAAGGTCGGCACCGAGGAGTGCATCGGCACCATCTGCCTGCCCTTCAACACCATCCTGCCGGTGCTGGACACCGACGGCGAGAGCGTGGAGCTGACCGCGGCCGAGCGGGCGGCCAAGCGCACCGCGCGGCACAACCTGACCGCCGGGCTGGCCAGCGCGCCGATCGACGTCGCCGTCCGCTTCCAGGGCATCCGGATGCGCACCGACGACATCGTCGGGCTGCGCCCCGGTGACGTCGTTCCGCTGGCCCACCCGGTGACCGCGCCCCTGGCGATCACCGTCAACGACCAGGTCTTCGCCCACGCCGTACCCGGCAACCAGGGGGCCCGCCTGGCCTGCCTGGTGGTGCCGTCCCCGCCGAAGGAGCAGAACCGATGACCGCCCAGACCGCGGGCCTGCGGGCCCAGTTCGCCCTGGCCCACGGCGCCGCCGAGGCGGCACTCACCGTGCTGCCCACCAGCGAGCCGCTGGTCCTGGACACGCCCACCGCGGACGTGCCCGCCGGGCTGGCCGGTCAGGCGGTCACCGCCCGGTTCAGCGGCGCGGCCAGCGGCGATGTGGTGATCGTGGTCGGCCAGGACCTGGCCGACGCGCTCAGCTCCAGCCCGCTCGGCGAGCTGGACCTGGCCAGCGCGATCCGGCCCGCCCTGGAGGCCGCCGCCGGCACGTTCGGCCCGGTCGTGGTCGACCCCGGCCAGCTGATGGAGCCCGCCGTGGCGCTCAGCGCGCTGGCCGCCGGCGGCGAGGCGGTGATCGTGCCGCTGACCGACGGGGTCCGGCCCCGCGCCGCGGTCGCGCTGCGGCTGAACCCGTGGCCCGGCGACCCGGAGCCCGGCCGCGCCGGCGAGCCGGCCGCACCGGTCGGCCGCGGCGGGCTGGACATGCTGCACGACGTCGAGATGGAGGTCTCCGCGGAGCTGGGCCGCACCCGGATGAGCGTGCGGGAGCTGCTCTCGCTGAGCCCCGGCGCCATCGTGGAGCTGGACCGGGCCGCCGGCAGCCCCGCCGACCTGCTGGTCAACGGCCGGCTGATCGCCCGGGGCGAGGTCGTGGTCATCGACGAGAACTTCGGCATCCGGATCACCGAGATCGTCGCCCCGGGCGCGGAGCGGTAGGGGCGACGCGTGCTGGAACTCCTGCTGCGGATCACCGTCTCGCTGCTGGTCGTCTTCGGCCTGATGTGGGGGCTGGCCCGGCTGGCCCGCCGCCCGCTCGGCGGCGGCCGGGGCGGCTCCGCCCTGGCCGTGCTGGCCCGCCAGCAGCTGGGCCGCTCCTCGGCCGTGGCGGTGGTGCGGGTGGTCGACCGGGCGCTGGTCCTGGGCGTCACCGACAACCAGATCACGCTGCTGGGCGAGGCGGACCTGGCCGCGGTGCAGGCCGTCACCGGTGCGCCGGGGGCCCGCCGCGGCGCACCGGTGACGGCCTGCACCG
>DATMJT010000561.1:0-3967 GCA_035553735.1 Pilimelia sp. | reverse complement strand
GTGCTGGCCCTGGCCCTGGCCCTGGTGCTGGTGCTCGCCGCGGTGGCGGTCATCCAGGCCGTGCAGCTGCACCGCACCGGCCGCGAGCTGGACCGCACCGCCCAGGCGCTCGGCGCGGCCCAGGCCGAGCAGGCCCGCCGGCTCGCCGAGCTGGACGACCGCGCGTCGGCACTGGAGCGCGAGGTCGGCCGGGCGTTCAACCCGGAGGCCATCGCGGCCGCCGCGCTGCCCAGCGTCTTCCGGGTGGAGGCCGGGGAGGTGGGGGGCACCGCGTTCGCGGTGAGCCGGACGCCGGAGGGCTCGGGCACGTTCCTGTTCACCAACTACCACGTCGTCGCGCAGGTGTGGGAGCGCGGCGCCCGGGAGGTCTCCATCCAGCGGCGGTCCGAGCGGTACCCGGCCACGATCGTGCGGGTGGACCCGGCCAGCGACGTGGCCCAGCTGCGCACGCCGCACAAGTTCACCCCACTGACCACGGCGAACGAGGCGGTCAAGGCCGGACAGCAGATCGTGGTGGTCGGCGCACCGCTGGGCCTGCACGACTCCGTGACCACCGGGGTGGTCAGCGCCTTCCGTCGGGGCCAGGGCGGCGCCGGCGAGGTCATCCAGTTCGACGCGCCGATCAACCCGGGCAACTCCGGGGGTCCGGTGATCAACGGGAGCAAGCAGGTGGTGGGCATCGCCACGGCCAAGGCCCGCGACGCCGAGGGGATCGGCCTGGCCGTGCCCATCCAGACCGCCTGCGCCCACTTCGACATCTGCTGAACGCCGGGGCGCACCTGCCCCACCGTGCCGCGGGCGCCGGGCCGCGGTCTCGTGAAACACCTCACCGGCGCCGTACTGGAGGAAAACCCATGTCGTACCCCCCGCAGCAACCGGAAGAGTCGTACCCGAGCCCGTACCAGGCCGGCGCGACCCCGGCGCCCTACCCGCCGGCGCCCGGCGGGTACGGCGCCACCGCGCAGTACCCCGCGGCCGGCTACCCGGCCGCCGGGCAGGGCGCCGAGGCGCCCGGCTACGACCCCAGCTACCAGCCGGGGTACGGCCCGGGCTACGCGGCGGCGCCGCCGGCCTCCGGGGTGCCCGGGCAGCAGTTCTCCGGGCCGCCGTCGTCCGGCCCGCCGGCCGGGCCCACGGCGATGTACGGCGCGCCCCCGCCGGCCGCCCAGGGTCGGGGGCGGGTGCTGACCATCCTGCTGTCCGCCGCCACGGCGGTGTTCCTGGTGGCCACCGTCGTGCTGGCCGTCCTCTTCGCCGGCAAGAGCGGCGACCTGGAGGAGACCAGGAAGGACCGCGCCGCCCAGATCGCCCAGCGCGACGGCACCATCGCCGACCGGGACGCCGAGATCGGCTCGCTGAAGAAGGACGTCAACAACGCCCGCACGGAGCTGGAGGAGACCCGGCAGAAGCTCACCGGCACCCAGAACGACCGCGACAAGATCGAGCGGGAGAAGCAGGTGGTGGGGCGCTGCCTGCAGCTGTTCGCCGACTCGATGGACGCCGCCCTCAAGGGCGACCGGGCGAGGGTGAACCGGCTCTCCGGCGACCTGAAGAAGACCTGCGACGAGGCGGAGAAGTACCTCTGAGCGGGCGCTTCCGGTGAGCGCGCGCTCCCGGGGGCGGCCGGACGGCTACCCCGCGCTGCCCGGCTGACGCTCGGGCAGCGCGGTCACCCCGGGCGGCGGCAGCCCCGCGGTCGAGGCCAGCAGGGTGCACCAGGCCCGCAGGTGCGCGCCGAGCGCGCTGTCGCGCGGCGTCCAGGAGGCGCGCAGCTCGACGTCGCCGGTGGCGGGCGGACCGGCCAGCTCGCCGAACCGCGTCGAGATGGTCTGCGTCACGGTGCCGCCCAGCGCCGTGTAGGCGGCGTCGTGCGCCTCCAGCGCGTCGACCAGCCAGCTCCAGCCCACGCCGGGCAGCAGGGGGTCGGCGGCCAGGTCCGGCTCCAGCTCGGCGGTCACGTACGTCACCAGGCGCAGCGTGCCCTGCCACGCCTCGTGCCCGGCCGGGTCGTGCAGCAGGACGAGCCGGCCCGTGGCCACGTCCTCGGCGTCGCGCAGCACGGTCGCGCCCAGCGCGAAGGCGTACGGCGCGAGCCGCTGGGGGGCGGGGACCTCCTCCAGCTGGATCTCCGCCCGCACGTCGGTGCCGCGCAGCTCCGCGACGGCCCGCGCGTAGGTGTCCGGCAGCACGGTCGAGGGCGCCATACCCCGCAGCCTAGGCGCCGCCGGGCCTGGTCAACGCGTGCCGCGCCGGGCGGCGGGGCGGGCCGAGCCCGCCCGTGCGACGATGGCCCGGATGTCCACCAGCCCTGTCGGTGAGCCCCCCGCCGCCGCGGCCCGCCCGGACCCGGCCCGCTCCGCGTTCGTGCTGGCCTGCCGCGGGCGGCCGGTGCCGCACACCCCGGTGTGGTTCATGCGCCAGGCCGGGCGGTCGCTGCCCGAGTACCGCGCCCTGCGCGCGCAGGTCGGCATGCTGGAGTCCTGCCGCCGCCCGGAGCTGGTCTGCGAGATCACGCTCCAGCCGGTCCGCCGGCACGGGGTGGACGCCGCCATCCTGTTCAGCGACATCGTGGTCCCGCTCGCCGCCGCCGGGGTGGACCTCGACATCGTGGCGGGCACCGGCCCGGTGATTGCCGAGCCGGTGCGCGCGGCGGCCGACGTGACCCGGCTGCGCCCGCTGGGGCCCGACGACGTGTCCTACGTGGCCGAGGCGGTCCGGCTGCTGGTCGCCGAGCTGGGCCCCGTGCCGTTGATCGGCTTTGCGGGTGCCCCGTTCACCCTCGCCAGCTACCTGGTCGAGGGCGGCCCGTCGCGCACCCACGCCCGGACCAAGGCGCTGATGTACGGCGACCCCGCCACCTGGCACGAGCTGTGCGGCCGGTTGGCCGAGATCGCTCTGGAGTTCCTGCGGGTGCAGGTGGCCGCGGGGGTCGGCGCGGTGCAGCTGTTCGACTCGTGGGCCGGTGCGCTGTCGGAGGCCGACTACCGCCGCTACGTCCAGCCGCACTCCGCGCACGTGCTGGACGGCCTGGCCGACGCGGGCGTGCCGCGGATCCACTTCGGTGTCGGCACCGGCGAGCTGCTGGCCGCGATGGCGGAGGCGGGCGCCGACGTGGTGGGGGTGGACTGGCGTACCCCGTTGGACGCGGCGGCGACCCGGATCGGCCCCGGCCGCGCGGTGCAGGGCAACCTCGACCCGTGTGTGCTGTTCGCCCCGTGGCCGGTGGTCGAGGCGGAGGTGCGCCGGGTGCTGGGGGAGGGCCGGCTGGCCGTGGGCCACGTCTTCAACCTGGGGCACGGGGTGCTGCCGGAGACCGATCCGGGCGTGCTGACCCGGCTGGTGGCGCTGGTGCACGAGCTGACCGGCGGCCGTTCCGGACACTGAGTCCCGGCTGCGGGGCCCGCGCTGCCGGCGCTGGGGTCCGCGCTCCGGCGCCGCGATCGGCGCCGCGGCGGGCCAGCGCCTCGCGGGCAGCTGACCCGCCACGTACCGGCAGCATCGGCCCGGCGCCGGCGGACCTTAGCGGGCCGGCGCCGGGCTCCCGCCCCGCGCCCGGTACGCACCCGAGCCGCGGGACGCGGCGACCCGAAACTCCCGGGTCACAAACCTCTCATCTCCCTCCACCGCGACCGATGACTACCTTGTGTAGCCCCCGCCGCGGCCCGCGGGCCGCGCCGGCACGCCGGAGGAGTCGTCGCATGCTCGCCTACCTCGCCAGCCTCATGTCCTCCCGGACCCGCAGCGACCGCGGCGTCACCGCCGTCGAGTACGGGCTCATGGTGGCGCTCATCGCGGCCGTGGCCATCGGCGCGGTCATCATGTTCAGCGGCACCGTGAACGGTCTCTTCGGCGACGTCGCGTCGGACCCCGACGGCGCCATGCCGTAGCCCTCCGGGGCCCGTACGGCGGCGCCCGGCGCGGTGGAGCGTGCCCGGTGCCCGGTGCCCGGTGCCCGGTGCCCGGTGCC
>DATMJT010000560.1:0-4438 GCA_035553735.1 Pilimelia sp. | reverse complement strand
TCTTCGCGGAGCTGCTGCGCGGCGCGCGATTCGACGTCGGGCGGCCGCTCACCGGGCTGGAAATCGAACTCAATCTGGTCGACGCGCTCGGCCAGCCGGCGATGCGCAACGCGCAGGTGCTCACCGCGATCGCGGACCCGGATTTCCAGACCGAGCTGGGTCAATTCAATGTGGAGATCAACGTCCCGCCGCGGCGCCTCTCGGGCGCCGGCCTGACGGATTTCGAGGATCAGGTGCGGGCCAGCCTGAACGCCGCCGACCAGCGCGCCGGCAGCGTCGGGGCCCGGCTCGCCATGATCGGCATTCTGCCCACCCTGCGGCCGCCGCACCTGACCCAGGAGACGCTGTCGGCCAACCCCCGGTACGCCCTGCTCAACGAACAGATCTTCGCCGCTCGGGGTGAGGACCTGCGCATCCACATCGACGGCGTGGAGCGCCTGGTCGCCACCGCCGGCTCCATCGCCCCGGAGGCGGCGTGCACCAGCACCCAGCTGCACCTACAGGTCAGTCCCGCCGAGTTCCCGGCGTACTGGAACGCCGCCCAGGCCATCGCCGGCATCCAGGTGGCCCTGGGTGCCAACGCGCCGTTCCTGTTCGGCCGGCAGCTGTGGGCCGAGACCCGCATTCCGTTGTTCGAACAGACCACCGACACCCGCGCCGAGGAGCTCAAGGCCCAGGGCGTGCGGCCCCGGGTGTGGTTCGGCGAGCGCTGGATCACCTCGGTCTTCGACCTGTTCGAGGAGAACGTGCGGTACTTCCCCGCGCTGCTGCCGGTGTGCGACGACGAGGACCCGGTGCAGGTGCTGCACCGGGGCGACATCCCGCGACTGTCCGAGCTGCGGCTGCACAACGGCACGGTCTACCGCTGGAACCGCCCGGTGTACGACGTGGTCCACGACCGCCCGCACCTGCGAGTGGAGAACCGCGTGCTGCCGGCCGGACCCACCGTCGTCGACACCGTGGCCAACGCCGCGTTCTACTACGGGCTCGTACGGGTCCTCGCCGAGGCCGAGCGTCCGGTGTGGACCCAGATGTCGTTCAGCGCCGCCGAGGAGAACCTGCACACCTGCGCCCGGCACGGCATCGCCGCCCAGGTCTACTGGCCGGGACTGGGCTACCTGCCGGTGACCGAGCTGGTGCTGCGCCGGCTGCTGCCGCTGGCCGCCCGCGGTCTGGACGCCTGGCAGGTCGACCCCGCCGACCGTGACCGGCTGCTGGACGTCATCGCGGCGCGCTGCCGCACCGGGCGCAACGGTGCGGCCTGGCAGACCCAGGTGTTGCAGCGGATGGAGGCCGAGGAGAACGTCGAGCGGCCGGAGGCGCTGCGCCGGCTGCTGCTGCGCTACCTCGACCACATGCACAGCAACACCCCCGTGCACGAGTGGCCCGTCGACTGACAGCGATGGTGGTCGTGAGCACCCTCCCCCGGGGCCCGGCCCATCGCCCGACACCGGCCCCCTGACCCGGACCGCCGACCGCGGCCGGTACCCGGCACGGCTGCGGCCCCACCGCGCGGCGCGGTGCCGCGGCGGGCGGCGCGGTGGTGGATCAGCCCCTGTGGTGGCGATTTGCCAGCATCGGCCGCAGATCTGGCGCGCCGCCCCAAGCGGCCCGCCCGGTCGATCGACACCAACCGATCGGATGATCCACTGTGCCGGCCGCGGCAACGACGATGTGGCGTTACCTTCCGCCCCTCATCGGAGTCGCCATGGCCTGGAACAGGACCCTCGCCGCCGCCGGAGCCGCCGCTGCCGGGCTGGCCGTATCGCTCTCGCTCGGCACCGCCGCACGCGCCGACACGGCGATCGACATCAACCCCGGCAACGTGCCGACCACGGCGGTCGGACACCCCGACAAGGAGTGCGACGCGCAGCAGGGCGGTGGTCCGTTCCCGGACCAGGACGTGTGGGTCTTCAACCTGCCCGGCAACCACAAGACCACCGGCGACTTCAGCTCGGTCACCGCGAAGTTCGACAACACCGGGGACAACGCCGCCGACGTGACCGTCGTCATCGAGGCGGGCGACGCCGACGGCGACGACATCGTCACCACGCTGGGCACCAGCCGGGCCTGGGTGCGCACGCCCGCCGGCTGGACGCTGGTCGCCGCGTCCGCCACCATCACCGGGACCGCGGACAAGTTCGTGCTGACCCACACCTGCACCGCGACCGGTGCGAGCCCGTCGCCGAGCCCGTCGGCCTCGGCCAGCCCGTCGGCTTCGGCCAGCCCGGGCGTGACCCCGACCGCGAGCCAGGCCGGGTCGCCGACGCCGAGCCCGATCACCTCCACCAGTCCGGCCACGCCCACCAGCCCGGTGCCCGCGCCGAGCCCGTCCGCCCCCGGCGGCGGCGGTTCGCTGCCCGTGACCGGCACCGCGGTCGGCGGGATCGCGCTCGCCGGTGTGGCGCTGGTCGCCGGCGGCGCGGCCATGCTGGCCGTGCGGCGGCGGCGGATCACCACGGTCGTGGACGGCGACAGCCAGGGCTGAGCCCGTCACCTCCCGCCGCCGGGGCGGGTCGCCGGTCGGCGACCCGCCCCGGCGGCGTTCGACCCGCGGCAGCCGCCCCGGCGGCGTTCGACCCGCGGCAGCCGGCTCGGGCCCGGCCGCGCGGCACGCGGCCGTGCGTTGGTCACCCGAAAGGGCCAGCCCGGGCAGGCCGCCACGCGCGCACCGCCGGGCCCGCGGGTGGCGGCGCGGCCTCAGGCCCCGGCCCGGCGGACCCGCCGGGCCGGGGCCGGCGGCTCACGGGTAGCCGCGCGGGCGCAGGACCGCGGCGGCGCCGCCGCCCCGCCGGGTGGGTTCGGCCACCGCCAGCAGCCGGCCGCCGGGGCCGAACTCGATCGCCGTGGCGGCGCCGATCTCGGGCGTCGCGGTGAAGCCGTGCCCGAGCGCGGCGAGCGCCGCGGCGTCGGGGCCGGCGAGGAACGCCGGCTCCGCGGTGACCGCGGCGGTGTTGCGCTGACTCGCCCGCGGCGCCGCCAGCGCGGCCGGCAGGGACTCGCCGAGCAGCAGCCGGTGCACGAGGATCTGCAGCACCGTGGTGATGATCGTGGAGCCGCCGGGCGTGCCCAGCGCCAGGAACGGTCGGCCGTCGCGCAGCACGATGGTCGGTGATATCGAGCTGCGCGGGCGCTTGCCCGGCGCCGGCAGGTTCGGATCCGGCGCGTCGCCCTGGGTGGGCACGAAGTTGAAGTCGGTCAGCTCGTTGTTGAGCAGGAACCCGCGGCCGGGCACCACCATGCCGTTGCCGCCGGTCTGTTCGAGCGTCAGGGTGTACTCCACGACGCTGCCCCACCGGTCGGCCACGGTCAGGTTCGTGGTGCTGTGGCCCTGCACCGGCGAGCCGCCCGCGCCGGCCACCGCGCAGGGGCGGGTGCGGTCGCCGGGCACCCCCGGCGCCACCGGCTTGGCCAGCGCCCGGTCCGGCCGGACCAGGCAGGCCCGACGCGCGGCGTACCGGTCGCGCAGCAGCTCCCGGCTCAGCGAACGCGGAGTGCCGTCGCCCACGTAGCGGTTACGGTCGGCGAAGGCCAGCGCGCTGGCCTCCAGGTAGTGGTGCAGCACCGTGGCCCGGTCCGCGCCGGCCAGGTCGAAGCGCTCCAGGATGTTCAGCGCCTCTCCGACCGCGATGCCGCCGCTGGACGGGGCGGGCATCCCGTAGACCGCCAGGCCGCGGAAGTCCGAGCGGGTCGGCGCGGGCGTCCGCACCCGGTACCCGGCCAGGTCCGCCACGGTCAGGCCGCCGGGGCGGATCGGGTGCGCCCACGGGGCGCCGGGATCCGGCGCCCGCGGCGGGCGCTGCACGGTGGCCGCGATGTCGCGGGCGATCGGCCCCCGGTAGAAGGCGTCCACGCCGTGCCGGGCGAGCTGGCGGTAGGTAGCGGCCAGGTCGGGGTTGCGGAGGACCGAACCCACCGCGGGCGGCTGCCCGCCGGGCAGGTACAGCCGGGCGGTCGGGGCGAACTGGGCGAACACCGCGGCGTTGTCGGCAGCCTGGGCGTGGAAGGTGGCGTCGACCACGAAGCCCCGCTCGGCCACCTCGGCCGCGGGCCGCAGCAGCGTCG
Source organism: Pilimelia sp. (assembly GCA_035553735.1). Classification (GTDB taxonomy): domain Bacteria; phylum Actinomycetota; class Actinomycetes; order Mycobacteriales; family Micromonosporaceae; genus DATMJT01. The sequence goes on along the minus strand of DATMJT010000560.1, from coordinate 373 downwards.
CCAACGGCCGGCTGCCCCACCGACGCAGCGCCTCGCGCCAGGTGGCCGGGGTGCCCGGCACGCCCACCGACAGCCCGCTGACCCGGGCCTCGGGGAAGGCGTACGGCTGCCCCGTCACCGGGTCGACGAAGCTGTCCCGGCGCATCGACGCCGGCGCCGTCTCCCGCCCGTCGATGGTGGACACCCGGCCGGTGCGGCCGTCGTAGTGCAGGAGGAAGCCGCCGCCGCCGATGCCGGCCGAGAACGGCTCGGTGACCCCGAGCGTGGCCGCCGCGGCGACCGCGGCGTCCACGGCGTTGCCGCCGCGGCGCAGCACGTCCAGCGCCACGGCCGTGGCCGTGGCGTCCACCGTGGCCACGGCGCCGCCGTAACC
>DATMJT010000559.1:0-4951 GCA_035553735.1 Pilimelia sp. | reverse complement strand
CCTCGACGGTGGTGCGGCGTACCAGCACCGTATCGATGCGGTTGCGGCGCCCGGCGGTGCCCTCGGCGACCAGCCACAGCCCGGCCACCGCGGCGGCCGCGCCCGGGATCGGCACCCGGCCCAGCGCCTGGGCCAGCAGGCCGCCGACGGTCTCCACCTCGTCGGCGGGCAACTCGACGCCGAACAGCTCGCCCAGGTCCTCCACCGGCAGCCGGGCCGACACCCGCACCGCACCCTCGGTCAGGTGCTCCACCGGGGGGCGCTCCACGTCGTACTCGTCGGTGATCTCGCCGACGATCTCCTCCAGGATGTCCTCGATGGTGACCAGGCCGGCGGTGCCGCCGTACTCGTCCACCACGACCACCAGGTGGGTCCGTCGGGCCTGCATCTCCGACAGCAGGTCGTCGACGGGCTTGGACTCGGGCACGAACGTCGCCTCACGCATCAGCTCCACCACCGGCACCTCGGCGGAGTCCGGGTCGGCCTGGGTGCGCCGGATCACGTCCTTGAAGTACAGCAGGCCCAGCACGTCGTCGACGCCCTCGCCGACGACCGGGATGCGGGAGAAGCCCGAGCGCACGAACAGCGCGAGCGCCTGGCGCAGTCCCTTGTCCGACTCGATCCACACCATCTCGGTGCGCGGCACCATCACCTCGCGGGCGATCGTGTCACCCAGCGCGAACACCGAGTGGATCATCTGCCGCTCGCCGTGCTCCACGACGCCGCGCTCCTCGGCCAGGTCGACCAGCTCGCGCAGCTCCACCTGGCTGGCGAACGGCCCCTCCCGGAAGCCCCGGCCCGGGGTGACCGCGTTGCCGACGAGGATCAGCAGCGAGGCGAGCGGGTTCAGCACCCGGCCCAGCCAGCGCACGGCCGGGGCCAGCGCACGGCCCACGGAGTAGGCGTGCTGCCGGCCCACCGTGCGCGGGCCCACGCCGACCACGATGAAACTGACCAGGGTCATCGCCCCGGCGGTCACCAGCGCGGCGGTCCAGCCGGCCCCGAAGGTGTCCACGGCCACCAGCGCCACCAGCGTGGTGGCCGTCAGCTCGCACAGCAGCCGCAGCAGCAGCAGCAGGTTGAGGTGGCGGGCGACGTCGCCGGCCACGGCCTGCAGCGCCCGGGCGCCGCGCAGCCCCTCCCGGGCCAGCTCCCCGGCGCGGGCCGGGGACACGGCGGCGAGCGCCGCCTCGGTCATCCCGAAGAGTCCGGCCAGCCCGACCAGGCCCGCCGCCGCGACGAGCAGCTGCGCGTCGGGCAGTCCGGCTGTCGGCAGCGCCACGACTCCTCCGTCACCCGCCGCGCGCGGCGCGCCACGACTGCAGCAGCCGGGCCTGCAGGGCGAACATCTCCCGCTCCTCGTCCGGCTCGGCGTGGTCGTAGCCCAGCAGGTGCAGGCAGCCGTGCACGGTGAGCAGGTGCAGCTCGTCGGCGGGGGTGTGCCCGGCCGCCGCGGCCTGCTTGGCCGCCACCTCCGGACAGAGCACGATGTCGCCGAGCAGGGCCGGCTCGGTGCCGGCGGCCTCGCCGGGGCCGTGGTCCACGGTGCCCTCGTCCATCGGGAACGCGAGCACGTCGGTCGGGCCGTCCCCGCCCATCCAGCGGTGGTTGAGCTCGGTCATGTACTCCACGTCGACGAGCAGGATGGACAGCTCGGCGAGCGGGTTGACGCCCATCTGGTCCAGGGCGTGCCGGGCCGCCGCGCGCACCGACTCGGTGTCGACGTCGGCGCCGGACTCGTTGGCGATCTCGATGGACATCGCGGTGCCGGCCGCCGCTAGCGCCGGCGGCCGGCGCGGCCGCCGTGCGCGGTCCGCCCCGGTACGGCGTGGACGGGCTGGGTCTGCTGCTCGGCGTCCCAGCGGGCGTACGCGTCGATGATGTCGCTCACCAGGCGGTGGCGTACCACGTCGCCGCTGGTGAGGTGCGCGAAGTGCACGTCTTCCACTCCATGGAGGATCTCTCTGACGACCCGCAGGCCGCTGGTCGTGCCGCCGGCCAGGTCCACCTGGGTGATGTCGCCGGTCACCACGATCTTGGAGCCGAAGCCCAGCCGGGTGAGGAACATCTTCATCTGCTCGGGGGTGGTGTTCTGCGCCTCGTCGAGCACCACGAAGGCATCGTTGAGCGTACGCCCCCGCATGTACGCCAGCGGCGCGACCTCGATGGTGCCGGCCGCCATCAGCTTCGGGATCGACTCCGGGTCGAGCATGTCGTGCAGCGCGTCGTACAGCGGCCGCAGGTACGGGTCGATCTTCTCGAACAGGGTGCCGGGCAGGAAGCCCAGCCGCTCCCCCGCCTCGACCGCCGGCCGGGTCAGGATGATCCGGTTCACCTGCTTGGCCTGCAGCGACTGCACCGCCTTGGCCATGGCCAGGTAGGTCTTGCCGGTGCCGGCGGGCCCGATGCCGAACACGATGGTGTGCCCGTCGATGGCGTCCACGTACTTCTTCTGGCCCAGCGTCTTGGGCCGGATGGTACGGCCCCGCCGGGACAGGATGTTGAGGGTGAGCACCTCGGCCGGGCGCTCGGTGGCGCCCGCGGTGAGCATGCCCATGGTCCGGCGCACCGCGTCGACGGTCAGGGACTCGCCCCGGGCGATCAGCTCCAGCAGCTCGCTGAAGATCCGCTCGGTGTGCGCGTTGTCGGCCGGCGACCCGGTGATGGTGATCTCGTTGCCCCGCACGTGCACGTCGCTGCTGACCGAGCGCTCGATGAACCGCAGGATCTCGTCACCGGCGCCGAGCAGGTTGACCATGGCGCGCGACTCGGAGACCGTGATCTTGGTCTGCACCCGCGGCGTCGCGGAGGGGGGTGGGCTGTCGGACATAAGCTGGCCCCGCGGGGCCTCCGCCACCTGCTTCCGGTCTCGGTCTGGGTGTGTCTGGTCCCGCCATCGTATCCGCTCCGCGGGGCGGCCACCGACGCCATTCCGGCGCGTGCCGCTCAGGGCGCTCCGGGGTGCGCGCCGTCGAAGGTCTGCTGCGTGCGGGAGTAGCGGTAGGTCGCCCAGTGCAGCCCGACCACCGCCCCGTCCGGGCCGCGGGTCAGCCGCAGCAGCTCCCCGGTCTCCGGGCCGTCCACGGTGCGCAGCAGGTCCGGCTCGCCCGGCACCGGGGCGAACACCGACGGCCGCGGGTCCGCCGGCCCGTCGGCGGCCTCCGCCTGCAGCCGCCCGCCGCGCCAGCGGAACACGTACGCGAAGCCCTCGCCCCACCACCGGCCCAGCACGGACCGGTACGCCGCCGGGGCCGGCTCCCCCGGCGCCCAGGGCACGATGTCCGCCGGGTCGAGCTCCACCGCGGTGGTCAGCAGCCGGTGCGCCAGGTCGAAGACCGCCCTGGCGGTGCCGGAGGAGCCCAGCACCGCGCAGCCCAGCGCCGCCGGCGTGCCGGCGCCCCCGCGCTGGCCGAACACGCTGGCCAGGAAGCCCGGCATCGCCCCGTAGTGACCCACCTGCACCGCCCGCCCCGGCCGCGGCACCAGCATCAGCCCGAGCCCCAGCCCGGTGGCCCACTGCGTCTCGTCGGTCACCGTGCGCGGCCAGCGCATCTCGTCCAGCGTCTCCGGGCGCAGCACCGCCCCGGCCGGGTCGACCGCCGCCGGGTCGGCCAGGAAGGCCGCCCAGCGCGCCATGTCGGCGGCCGTGCTCCACAGCTGCGCCGCCGGGCCGACCGCGCCGAAGTCGGTGTCCGGCTCCGGGCGGGCGTGGTCGGAGTAGGCGTCGACCAGGTAGCCGGTGGCGGCGTGCGCCGGCCGCGGCACCGTGGTGGCGGCCAGGCCGAGCGGCTCCAGGACCCGCTCCCGCAGCACCTCCGCCCAGCTGCCCTGACGCAGCTGCCCGACGAGCTGCCCGAGCAGCGCCATGCCGAGGTTGGAGTAGTGGTACTGCCGGCCCGGCGGCAGCACCCGCTCGGCCCGGTCCAGCTCGGCCAGCAGCCGGTCGGCGTCCGGGGCCACCAGGGTGTCCCACACGTCGCCGTACGGCTCCCGCTGGAGTCCGGCGGTGTGGGTGAGCAGCCGGCGCACCGTGGCGTCGCCGTGCGCCGGCACCTTCAGGTGGGCGTCGAGCGGGTCGTCCAGGTCGAGCAGGCCGTCGTCGCGGCACTGCAACACCAGCACCGCGGTGAACGTCTTGGTCACCGAGCCGATCCGCAGCCGGGTGTCGGCGTCCAGCGGGGTGCCGTTGCCGGTGCCGCCCACCTGAAGCGTCCACAGCGGCCGGTCGGCGCGGTGCAGCGCCACCGACAGCGCCGGCACCCGCGCCTCGGCCTGCACCTGCCGCACCAGCCGGCCCAGTCGCCGCGCCGTCTCGCCGTCGCCCACCCGCTGTCCTCCTGCACGCTCGCGCTCCGCGGTAGCGGACCACATCGGATCGACGGCGGCAAGATCCCGCCGCGGCGGCGCCCGTTCTGGCCGCCGGGCGCCGGCCCGGACGGTGGGCCTGTTCCGGCCGCCGGTCACCGACTCGGGCGGCGCCCGCCGGCCCGAGTGCCGGCCGCCGGCGGCGGCCCACCGGCCGCGGATCAGCGGGCCAGCATCGGCCCCAGCGGCGCCCCGCCGACGACGTGCGCGTGCACGTGGAACACCTCCTGGCCGCCGTGGCGCCCGGTGTTGAAGATGACCCGGAAGCCGTCCAGCAGCGCGCCCTCGGCGTCGGCCACCGCCGCCGCCGCGGCCAGCACCTCACCGGCCAGCCCCGGGTCGGCCTGGGCCAGCGCCGCCACGTCCACGTGGTGCGCCTTCGGGATCACCAGCACGTGCAGCGGCGCCTTGGGGTCGATGTCCCGGAAGGCCAGCACCCGGTCGGTCTCGTGCACCACGGTCGCCGGGATCTCCCCGGCCGCGATCCGGCAGAACAGGCAGTCGTTGGTCACGCCTGGCGATGCTATCCGCTCCGCCATCCACGTCCGGACCGACACGGGCGGCGTCGGCGCCACCTCCCGCCGCC
>DATMJT010000558.1:0-16945 GCA_035553735.1 Pilimelia sp. | reverse complement strand
TGCCCGAGCCCCGCGAGCGTCCGCCAGCGCCGAGCTGGGGCCACGGTGCGCCGCGTGCGGCGAGGTGACCTCGTGACGGGCGACCAGCGCGAGGACCGGCGCCGGCCGGGCGGCGTCCACTGGGCGGACGCCGAGACCGGGCTGTGGTCGAAGGTGGCGCCCGGGCACCGCCACCCCAGCGAGACCGCCGACCTGAGGGTGCTCGCCGACGAGGTGGCCCGCCGGGCCGGCGCCGGTCCTCGCGCTGGTCGCCCGTCACGAGGTCACCTCGCCGCACGCGGCGCACCGTGGCCCCAGCTCGGCGCTGGCGGACGCTCGCGGGGCTCGGGCACGGCGGTTTCACCTCAAAAGACACGGGCTCGCGTGCCGGCGGGGCGGACACGTGCGGTGTCCGGCCGGTTCGCGAGTGCTGCGGATGGAGGGTAACGGCGCGGAGTTGCCCGCCGCCACTGCCAACATGGCCGATCGGGCACCCGAAGCCCGCAGCTGCCCGCGCGGGTCAGACCGGCTGGCCCAGCTTCACCCTCGGCTGGGGCATCCGCATCCGGCGGAAGGTCAGCGACCGCATGATCGCATAGAGGTAGAGCGAGCCGAGTCGCTGCTCGGTCTGCGGGAACCGCTGCCGGACCAGGTGCCGCACGCGGCGGGTGATGAGGAGGCTGTCCAGCACCATGGCCAGCGCCAGCACCAGCCAGAGCAGGTTCGACGCCAGGCGCACGACGGGCGGCATCCCGCCCGCGGAGCCGACGAACACGATGAACGCGCCGGCGAAGAACCACGTGCCGGCCGTCCGCCGGGAGTCGACGATGTCGCGCACCAGCGCCCGCTCCGGCCCGCGGTCCCGCTTGCCCAGGTAGGCGTCGTCGCCGGCGCGCATCGCGGCGAACCGCTCGGCGCGCTCGGCCCGCTGCCGCTCCCGCATCCGCCGCATCGCCTCCCGCCGGTTGGCCGGCGGCGGCTCGTTGACCCGGCGGCGCTGGGCGGTCGGCCGCTTGGGCGTCTGCTTGCCCAGCTCCTTCTTGCTCGGCGTGTAGCCACGGGGGCGCACCGCGGTCTCGGCCGCCGGCGCCAACCCGTCCCCGGGCGGCCGCTCCTCGGCGGGCTCGGCTCCGGCGACCCGCCGCCGGGCGGCCGGCTCGGCGGACGGCACGGTGGCCCCGGGCGCGGCCGGGTCGGTGGACTTGCGACGAAACAGCGACGGCACGGGTGAAGGGTACCCGCCGGCGCGACGCGGGATCAGGGGCGCTCGACGTGGGCGCCCAGCGCGGCGAGCTTGGACTCGAAGTCCTCGTAGCCGCGGTCGATCAGGTCGACCCCGTACACCCGGGACGTGCCCTCGGCGGCCAGCGCCGCGATCAGGTGGCTGAAGCCGGCCCGCAGGTCCGGGATCACCAGCTCGGCGGCGTGCAGCTTGCTCGGGCCGGCGATCACCGCGGAGTGCCGGAAGTTGCGCCGGCCGAACCGGCACGGGGTGCCGCCCAGGCAGTTGCGGTAGGTCTGGATCGTGGCGCCCATGGTGTTCAGCGCGTCGGTGTAGCCGAGCCGCTGCTCGTACACGGTCTCGTGCACGATCGACAGCCCGCGGGCCTGGGTCAGCGCGACCACCAGCGGCTGCTGCCAGTCGGTCATGAAGCCCGGGTGCACGCCGGTCTCCAGGGCCACCGCCCGCAGCTCCCCGCCGGGGTGCCAGAACCGGATGCCGCCCTCGACACCGGGCACCCCCGGCTCGCCGTCGAGGCCGGGCCGCGGCGGGCAGTCGTCCACGATCTCGAACGCGCCGCCCACGGAGCGGAAGGTGTTGAGGAACGTGCCCATGTCGGCCTGGCGGGCGCCCAGCACGTGCACGTTGCCGCCCGTGGCCAGCGCGGCCGCGGCCCAGCTGGCGGCCTCGATGCGGTCGGGGATGGGCCGGTGCTCGTAGCCGCCCAGCCGGGCGACGCCCTCGATCTCGATCACCCGGGACGGGTGCACGTTGATGATCGCACCCATCTTCTGCAGCACGCAGATCAGGTCGATGATCTCGGGCTCCACGGCGGCGTTGCTCAGCTCGGTGACGCCCTCGGCGCGCACCGCGGTGAGCAGCACCTGCTCGGTCGCGCCCACGCTCGGGTACGGCAGCTCGATCTTGGTGCCCTGCAGGCCGTGCGGGGCGGTCAGGTGCAGGCCCTCCGGCGTCTTGTCCATGACCGCGCCGAACTCCCGCAGCGCCCGCATGTGGAAGTCGATCGGGCGCGGCCCGATGTGGCAACCGCCCAGGTCCGGGATGAACGCGTGGCCCAGGCGGTGCAGCAGCGGGCCGCAGAACAGGATCGGGATGCGGCTGGACCCGGCGTGCACGTTGATCTGGTCCACGGCGGCCCGCTCGACGTTGGCCGGGTCGAAGCGCAGCTCGCCCGGCTCGGGACCGTCGACCACCCGGACCCCGTGCAGCTCCAGCAGCCCGCGCACCACCTCGACGTCGCGGATCCGCGGCACGTCGTACAGCCGGCTGGGTGCCTCGCCCAGCAGGGCCGCCACCATGGCCTTGGAAACGAGGTTCTTCGCCCCCCGGACCCGGATCGTGCCGCTCAGCGGAGTGCCGCCGTGCACGGTCAGCACGTCGCGCGACGGGGCGGACGAAGTGGTGCCCGACGAGTTCAAACCGGCCTCCCGAAGCGATGTGCCCGATATCGGCCCGGGCAGCATAGCGCTGGGTGACGGGTGTCGCAGGGCGCGGCGGACACCCGTGGCAGGAACGGGGGAGACGGGTACGAGCCGCGCCGAAGTCGTGACACTGAGTGAGGATTTCCGGGCTTGAGTCTCCACCGGCTGGAGGGTCCAGATTGGTTGGCGTGAACGACCGCACCGCACCGCCGCCGTCCGGCGCCGACGGCCGGCTCCCGATCGGGGCGCTGGCCCGGCGGACCGGCCTGCCGGTCAGCACCATCCGCTACTGGTCCGACCGCGGCGTCGTGACGCCGGTCGGCCGCTCGGCCGGCGGCTACCGGCTCTACGACGCCGCGGCGCTGGCCCGGCTGGAGCTGATCCGCACCCTGCGGGACCTGGGGCTCGGGCTGGCCGACATCCAGGCCGTGCTCAGCCGGCAGGCCACCGTGGCGGAGGTGGCGCACGCGCACGTCCGGGCGCTGGACGCCGAGATCCGGCTGCTCCAGCTGCGCCGGGCAGTGCTGCGGTCGGTCGCGCGACGAGGTGGAACGACCGAGGAGATGACCCTGATGCACCGACTGGCCAGGCTGACCGCCGCACAGCGGCAGCGACTGATCGACGAGTTCGTGGCCGAGACCTTCGACGGCGTGGCACCCGGGGCACCGGGCGGGCACATCGCCGCGGCGATGCGCGACCTGCCCGACCTGCCGGAGGAGCCGGGCGCCGCCCAGGTGGACGCGTGGGTGGAGCTGGCCGAGCTGGTCGCCGACCCCGACTTCCGGGCCCGGGTGCGCGAGATGGCGGTACACGGCGCGCAGCCCGACGCCGCGGCCCCCGGGCCCGCACCGGACCCGGCCGAGGTGACCCGGCACGCGGGCGAGGCGGTCGCGGCGGGCGTCGACCCCGCCTCCCCGGCGGCCCGCGACGTGCTGGCCCGGCTGGTGCCGGCCGACCTGTCGCCGGCCCAGCGCGCCGAACTCGCCGACGGCATCGCGCGCTTCACCGACCGGCGGGTCGAGCGCTACTGGCAGCTGCTCGGTGTGCTGCACGGCCGACCGCCGTTCCCGTCGGCGGTGCCGGCGTACGAGTGGCTGATCGCGGCGCTGCGCGCCGCCTGAGGCCGCGCCCCGCCGGGCACCGGGGCACCGGGGCCCGGCGGCGCGCGGCCCCGCCTCGCCGGACCGCGGCGCGCGGGCGCCACCCCGGCGCCGGCCAGTCCGGCGTGCCCTCGGCTCCGAACCGGTAGCGTCGGAATTCGCGCGAGCGGGAGGATGCCGGTGGAGAACGCCGATGCGGGGCGCACCCGGCGACGGCTGGAGCCGCTGTCGCCCACCTCGACCCGTCCACCGGACGCCGAGGAGCTGCTGCGCCGGGTGGGCCGGGGCGACGAGGCGGCGTTCGCGGCCCTCTACGACCTCGTCGCCGCCCGCGTGCTCGGCCTGGCCCGGCGGGTGCTGCGCGACCCGGCCCAGGCGGAGGAGGTGGCCCAGGAGGTCATGGTCGAGGTGTGGCGTACCGCCGGCCGGTACGACCGGGCGCGGGGCTCGGCCTCGGCCTGGGTCCTCACCATGGCGCACCGCCGCGCCGTGGACCGGGTGCGGGCCGAACAGGCCCGCGCCGACCGCACGCAGCGGGTCGCCGCTGCCGAGGCGCACACCCCGTACGACGAGGTGGTCGAGCACGTCACCGCGCGGATCGAGCGGGAACAGGTGCGCCGCTGCCTCGGCCGGCTCACCGCGCTGCAGCGCGAGGCCGTCACCATGGCCTACTACGGCGGCTTCACCTACCGGGAGGTGGCGCAGCGGCTCGACACCCCGCTGCCCACGGTCAAGACCCGGATGCGTGACGGCCTGGTCCGGCTGCGCGACTGTCTCGGCATCGACCTGGGGGAGCGGGCATGACGGGGGACATCCACGCCCTCGCCGGGGCGTACGCCCTGAACGCCGTCGATGACGTCGAGCGGGCGGCGTTCGACCGTCATCTGACCGACTGCGCGGCGTGCCGGCTGGAGGTCGCCGAGTTGCGGGAGACCGCGTGCCGGCTGGCCGACGACACGGCCGTCGGAGGCGCGGCGACCGCGGCGCTGCGGGACCGGGTGCTGGCCGAGGTGGCCCGCACCCCGCAGGAGCGGGCCGGCGCGGCCGCGCCGCGCGGGCCCGGCCGGCGGGACTGGCGGCGGTGGAGCGTCGCCGCGGCCGCGGCCGCCGTGCTCGCGCTGGCCTCGGCCGGCGGGACCTGGGCGGTGCTGCAGGAGCGGCTCGCCCGGGAGCGCGCGGCCAGCGCCCACGCGCGGCAGGTGGCCGCCGTGGTGGAGGCCCCCGACGCCCGGGTCGAGAGTCGGTCGCTGCCCGGCGGGGGAGCGGTGCTGCTGGTGATGTCGCCCCGCCACGACCGGGCCGTCGTGCTGGCCCGGGGCCTGCCGGCGCCCGGCGCCGGACGGACCTATCAGGTATGGCTGGTGCGCGGCGCGGAGCCGCCCCAGTCGGCCGGCGTCATGGGCGCCGGCGCCACGGAGGGCACGATGCTGCTCGGCCCGATGACGGACGTGACCGCGATCGGGCTGTCCAATGAGCCGGGCGACGGCTCGCCGAGCCCGACCGGGAGCGTCCTCAGCCTGCGGCTGGCCTGAGCCCGCCGCCCGCGCCGTCCGGGTGCCGTGGGCGTTGGGCCGGGCTGCCGTCGGCGTCGCCCAGGCCGTCGACGGACGGCGGTGTCCGGGGGAGTCGCCGGAAATTCCACGGCCGGCACCCATCCGCCGGACCGGCCGCGCCGAATCTCCGGTGAACGCATCACCGCTGACCGCGAGCGTCAGCTCCCTAGCAGAGGAGAATCCCATGCCCCGGCGCATGTTCGCCGCCTTCGGCGCGATCGCCCTCCTGGCCGTGTCCGCGTGCAGCAGCCCCGACGACTCCGGCGGCGCCTCCGCCACCTCCGGCGCCACCACCGCGACCACCTCCGCCGCGCCGTCGGCGAGCGCGATGGCCGCGCAGTTCGGCGCCGGCTGCGCGGCGGTGCCGACGGACCCGGCCAACCCGGGCAGCTTCGACGCCATGGCCAAGGTGCCGGTCGCCACCGCCGCGTCGGGCAACCCCGTGCTGTCCACGCTCGTGACCGCCGTGCAGAAGGCCAACCTGGTGGACTCCCTCAACGGAGCTCAGGGCATCACGGTGTTCGCCCCGACCAACCAGGCCTTCGGAAAGATTCCCGAGGCCGACCTGAACAAGGTCCTCGCCGACGACGCCATGCTGAAGAAGGTGCTGACCTACCACGTGGTGCCCACTCAGCTGGCACCCGACCAGCTCGCCGGCGCCCACAAGACCCTCCAGGGCGGCGAGCTGGCCGTCGCCGGCAGCGGGACCGACTTCACGGTCGACGGTGCCGCCAAGGTGGTCTGCGGCAACGTCTCGACCGCCAACGCCACGGTGTACATCGTGGACACCGTGTTGATGCCGAAGAGCTGAGCGATGTCCGACTCCACGCGACCCCGGCCGGGCACCGCCCGGCCGGGGCTCGCGGCCCTCGGCCGGGCGGCGACGGTAGGACTGCTGTCGGCCGGCGTGGCGCTCGCGGCGGCCCACCTGCTGGCCGCCGCCCTGGGCCGCCCCGCCGCGGCGCCCCTGCTGGCGGTGGGCGCCGCGGTGGTGGACGGTACGCCCGAACCGGTCAAGGCGTTCGCCATCCGCACCTTCGGCACGGCCGACAAGCCGATCCTGCTCGGCGGCGTCGGGCTGGTCCTGGCGGTCGCCGCGGTGGGCGTCGGCGCCGCGGCGCTGCGCCGGCGGGCCCTCGGGCTGGTCGCGCTCGGCGCTCTCGCCGTCGCCGGCGCCGCGGCCGCGCTGTCCCGCCCGACCGCTACCGCCCGCGACGCCCTGCCCGCCGCGGTGGGCGCGGTCGCCGGCGGCGTCGCGCTGCTGCTGCTGTCGCGGGCGGCGCGGGCCACCGATCCGGGCGCGGCCGGGCGTCCCCGGCTGCTGAACCGGCGCCAGTTCCTGGCCACCGCGGGCGGCGCGGCGGTGACCGCGGCGGGCGGTGCGGTCGCGGGCACCGCGATCGCCCGCTCCCGCGCGGTCGGTGTCCGGTCCCGGGCGACCGTACGCCTCCCGCCGCCGGTCACTCCGGCTCCGGCGCTGCCGCCCGGCGTCTCCCTGGGCGTTCCCGGGGTGGCGCCGTTCGTGACCACCAACCGCGACTTCTACCGGGTGGACACTGCACTGACCGTGCCGCAGGTCGACGTGACCACCTGGCGGCTCGCCCTCGGCGGCGCGGTGGAGCAGCCCCGCGCCTGGCGCTTCGACGAGCTCCTTGCCCGGGGCCTGGTCGAGCGGGACATCACCCTGAACTGCGTGTCGAACGAGGTCGGCGGCCCGTACATCGGCACGGCCCGGTGGACCGGCGTGCCGCTGGCGCCGCTGCTGCGCGAGGCCGGCCTCCGGCCGGGGCAGAACCAGCTGGTCAGCCGGTCCGTCGACGGCATGACCATCGGCACCCCGCTCGACGCGGTGCTCGACGGCCGCGAGGCCCTGCTCGCCGTAGGGATGAACGGCGAGCCGCTGCCGCTGGAGCACGGCTTCCCGGTGCGCATGCTCGTCCCGGGACTCTACGGCTACGTCGGCGCCTGCAAGTGGCTCACCGCCCTGGAGGTCACCACGTTCGACGCCTTCGACGCGTACTGGGTCCGGCGGGGCTGGGCCGCGGACGCGCCGGTGAAGACGGCCTCCCGGATCGACACCCCCCGGCCGTTCGCCCAGCTGCGGGCCGGGCCCGTGCTGGTGGCCGGGGTGGCGTGGGCCCAGCGCCGGGGCATCAGCGCGGTCGAGGTCCAGGTCGACGACGGCGACTGGCGGCCGGCCCGGCTGGCCGACGGGCCGTCCCCGGACCTGTGGCGCCAGTGGGTGTTCCGTTGGGACGCCACCCCCGGCGGCCACACCATCCGCGTGCGGGCCACCGATGGCACCGGCGGCACCCAGACCGGCCGCCGCGCCGCGCCGTTCCCCGACGGCGCGACCGGCTGGCACGACACCACCGTCACGGTGACCTGACGGCGGCGCGGGCCGGGCCGGCCCCGGGCGGGCGGCTCAGGCGCCGGGCGGACGGCTCAGGCGCCGGGCAGCGCCAGCATCCGGTCCAGCGCCACCCGGGCGTGGTGGGCGGTCTCCGGGTCCACCGTGATCTCGTTGACGACCCGGCCCGCGACCAGCTCCTCCAGCGCCCACACCAGGTGGGGCAGGTCGATGCGGTTCATTGTCGAGCAGTAGCAGACCGCCTTGTCCAGGAACATGATCTGCTGCTCCGGGTGGGCCCTGGCCAACCGGCGGACCAGGTTCAGCTCGGTGCCCACCGCCCACGCGGTGCCGGGCGGGGCCGCCTCGATCGCCCGGATGATGTACTCCGTCGAGCCGACCTCGTCGGCCGCCGTGACCACCTCGTGCCGGCACTCCGGGTGCACCAGCACCCGCACCCCGGGCACCCGCTCGCGCACGTCGCGGACGCTGTCCAGGGTGAACCGGCCGTGCACGGAGCAGTGCCCCCGCCACAGGACCATCCTGGCGGCGCGCAGCTGGTCGGCGGTCAGCCCGCCGCCGGGCTTGTGCGGGTCGTAGAGCACGCAGTCGTCCAGGCCGAGGCCCATCTCCAGGACGGCCGTGTTGCGCCCCAGGTGCTGGTCGGGCAGGAACAGCACCCGGGAGCCCTGGGTGAAGGCCCACTCCAGGGCGCGCCTGGCGTTGGACGAGGTGCACACCACGCCGCCGCGGCGGCCCACGAAGCCCTTGATGTCCGCCGAGGAGTTCATGTACGTGACCGGCACCGTGTCCCCGGCCACGCCGAGGTCGGTGAGCAGGTCCCAGGCCGCCTCCACCTGGCCCAGAGCCGCCATGTCGGCCATCGAACAGCCGGCCGCCAGATCCGGCAGGATCACCCGCTGGCTGTCGGCGGTCAGGATGTCCGCGCTCTCGGCCATGAAGTGCACGCCACAGAAGACGATGTACTCCGCCCCCGGGCGGGCGGCGGCCTCGCGGGCCAGCTTGAAGGAGTCGCCGGTCACGTCGGCGAACTGGATCACCTCGTCGCGCTGGTAGTGGTGCCCCAGCACGAAGAGCCGGTCGCCGAGCGCGGCTTTGGCGGCGGCGGCCCGGGCGACCAGCCCGGGGTCGCTGGGCGGGGGCAGCTCGCCGGGGCACTCGACGCCCTTCTCGGTCGCCGGGTCGGCGCCCCGGCCCAGCAGCAGCAGCGCCAGCGGGGTGCTCTCGGGCTCGGTCCAGGCAGTGGTCACGCCATCCATGGTCCCACGCGGCGGCGGGCCCGCCACACGTGATCCGCGCCGCGGGCGCATGCTGGTCGGGTGCGTGTGCTCCTGTGCCCCGACTCCTTCGGCGGCACCCTCTCCGCGGCCGAGGCCGCCGCCGCGCTGGCCGAGGGCTGGCGGCGGGCGGCGCCGGGCGACGAGCTGGTGTCGCGTCCGCTGTCCGACGGCGGGCCCGGCTTCCTGGACGTGCTCGGCGCCGCGCTGGGCGGCCGGCGGGTGCCGGTGGCGACCGTGGACCCGCGGGGCCGCCCGGTGGCCGCAGAGGTGCTGCTGGCCGGCGACGCCGGCTACGTGGAGAGCGCCCAGGCGTGCGGGCTGCACCTGCTGGCGCCCGCCGAGCGGGACCCGCGCACCGCCACCTCGTACGGGGTCGGGGTGCTGCTGGCGAGCGCCGCCGAGCTGGGGGTCCGGGAGGTCGTGGTGGGCCTCGGCGGCTCCGGCACCAACGACGGCGGCGCCGGCGCGCTCGCCGCGCTGGGCGCCGCCCCGTTGGACGCCGCCGGCTACGCCCTGCCGTACGGCGGTGCGGCGCTGCTGGCCGCCGCGGCCCTGGGCGGGGTGCCGCGGCTGCGCCCGGTGGGGCTGGTCGCCGCGACCGACGTGCCGAACCCGCTGACCGGCCCGTACGGCGCCAGCGCGGTCTACGGTCCGCAGAAGGGCGCGCGCCCGGACGACGTACCGGTGCTGGACGCCGCGCTGGCCCGCTTCGCCGGGGTGCTGGAGCGCGACCTGGCCGGGTGCCCGCCCGGGCTGGCCGCGCTGCCCGGTGCCGGGGCCGCCGGCGGGCTGGGCGCGGCGCTGCTGGCCCTGGGCGCGCGGCGCGAGCCCGGGTTCCGGTTGGTCTGCCGCCGGACCGGACTGGACGCCGCCCTGGACGCCGCGGACCTGGTGGTCACCGGGGAGGGCTGCTTCGACCACCAGTCGCTGCGCGGCAAGGTGGTCGCCGGGGTGGCCGCCGCGGCCCAGGAGCGCGGCCTGCCCTGCGTCGTGGTCGCCGGCCAGGTGCGGGCCGGGCGGCGGGAGTCCGCCGCCGTCGGGGTGGTCGAGGCGTGGTCGCTGGCCGAGCACCTCGGCGGCCCCGGCGACGCCGACGGCGCGGGGCTGGCCCGGGCGCTGGCCGAGCCCGCCGACGGCCTGCGGGAGCTGGCCGCCCGGGTGGCCGCGCAGTGGCGCCGGACCGGCGGCTGACCGGCGTTCGCGGTGCCCGGCCGGGGGTGACCGCTTCCGGCCACCGGGCCTTTTCTTGACTCATTCCAGATTTGGTGGTGGGGTGGTCGCACATCCGTCGACTCCGCTGCCGAGGAGGTTGCCCGACCGTGACCGTCGAGCCCGGCCCCGCACCACTGTCCACCACCGAGACCGGGGCGCCCGCCCCGAGCGACGCGTTCAGCCTCAGCGTGGGTGCCAACGGCCCGCTGCTGCTGCACGACCACCACTTCATCGCCCAGATGGCGCACTTCAACCGGGAACGCGTGCCGGAGCGCAACGTGCACGCCAAGGGCGGCGGCGCCTTCGGCTTCTTCGAGGTCACCGACGATGTGAGCCAGTTCACCCGGGCTGCCGTCTTCCAGCCGGGCGCGCGCACCGAGACGCTGCTGCGCTTCTCCACCGTGGCCGGCGAGCAGGGCTCGGCCGACACCGTGCGCGACCCCCGCGGCTTCGCGCTGAAGTTCTACACCGACGAGGGCAACTACGACCTGGTGGGCAACAACACGCCGGTGTTCTTCATCCGCGACCCGATGAAGTTCCCGCACTTCATCCGCTCGCAGAAGCGGCTGCCCGACGTCGGGGTGCGCGACAACAACATGCAGTGGGACTTCTGGACCCTCAACCCCGAGTCGGCCCACCAGGTGACCTGGCTGTTCGGGGACCGCGGCATCCCCGCCACCTGGCGGCACATGGACGGCTTCGGCTCGCACACCTACCTGTGGTACAACGCCACGGGCGAGCGGTTCTGGGTCAAGTACCACTTCAAGACCGACCAGGGCATCCGCAACCTGACCGCCGAGGACGCCGCCCGCATCGTCGCGGAGGACGCCGACTTCCACCGCCGCGACCTGTTCGAGGCGATCCGCCGCGGCGAGCACCCGTCGTGGACGGCGTACGTGCAGGTCATGCCGTACGAGCAGGCCAAGACCTACCGGTTCAACCCGTTCGACCTCACCAAGGTGTGGCCGCACGGCGACTTCCCGCTGATCCGCTTCGGCCGCCTGGTGCTGGACCGCAACCCGGAGAACTTCTTCGCCCAGATCGAGCAGGCCGCGTTCGAGCCGTCCGCGCTGGTGCCCGGCATCGGGGTGTCACCGGACAAGATGCTGCTGGGCCGGATGTTCGCGTACGCGGACACCCACCGCTACCGGATCGGCACCAACTACCTCCAGCTGCCGGTGAACCAGCCCAAGGTCCCCGTGCACACGTACACGTTCGACGGCGCCATGCGCTTCGCGCACAGCGGCGCGGCCCCGGTCTACTCGCCCAACTCCTACGGCGGCCCGGTCGCCGACCCGGCCCGCGGCGCCGAGGCCGCCTGGCACGTGGACGGCGACCTGGTCCGCTCGGCGTACGCGCTGCACCCGGAGGACGACGACTACACGCAACCCGGGGTGCTGGTCCGCGACGTCATGGACGCCGCGGCCCGCGACCGGCTGGTGGCCAACGTCGCCGGGGCGCTGCGGGCCGGCGTGACGGCGCCGGTGCGCGAGCGGGCGCTGGCCTACTGGCGGGCGGTCGACAAGACGGTCGGCGACCGGATCGCCGCGGCGGTCGGCACGGCCTGACGCGTGCCGGTCCCGGTGCCGGCCGGCGGCGGCCCGGGCGCCGGGACCGGTCGGCACGCGCGACTCGTCGCCGGGCCCCGATTGGGAATCGGGGCCCGGCCGGCTAGCGTTGGGCTGTACGGACGTTGACCGCACCCGCAGTCAGGGAGACCAGCACAGTGACCACTCCAGCGGAGACCTCCACCGAGGCCCAGACCCCGGGCACCGTCGTGCTCACCGACGTCGCGGCTCAGAAGGTCAAGGCCCTGATCGCCCAGGAGGGCCGGGACGACCTGCGGCTGCGGGTGGCGGTGCAGCCGGGCGGCTGCTCGGGCCTGCGCTACCAGCTCTTCTTCGACGAGCGCTCGCTCGACGGCGACACCGTCACCGACTACGACGGCGTGGAGGTCGTGGTGGACCGGATGAGCGCCCCGTACCTGGCCGGCGCGACGATCGACTTCGCCGACCGGATCGACGCCCAGGGCTTCACGATCGACAACCCCAACGCCGGCGGCTCGTGCGCCTGCGGCGACTCCTTCCACTGATTCCACGGAGCCGCCGCGGGCCGAGGGCCCGCACCGCCGGAAACCCGACGGACGGGAACGCCACCCGTTTGTCGGGTTTCTTGCTGTTTGGCGGTGTGTCGGCGCCGCTGCGTTAGGCTGACGGACCGGTCGTGTCCCCGTTTCGGAAGGGCGCCCATGAAGATCGCCGTGACCGGCTCGATCGCCACCGACCACCTGATGCGGTTCTCCGGCCGATTCGCCGACCAGCTGCTCCCCGACCAGCTGCACAAGGTGTCGCTGTCGTTCCTCGTCGACGATCTCGTGGTGCGCCGCGGCGGGGTGGCCGCCAACATCGCCTTCGGCATGGCCCAGCTCGGGCTGCGGCCGAGCCTGGTCGGCGCCGTGGGCGCGGACTTCGCCGACTACGGGGCCTGGCTGGAGCGCCATCGCGTCGACTGCGCGTCGGTGCACGTCAGCGAGCTGGCACACACCGCCCGCTTCGTCTGCACCACCGACGACGACATGTGCCAGATCGCGTCGTTCTACCCCGGTGCCATGGCCGAGGCCCGGGAGATCGAGCTGGCCCCGGTGGCCGACCGGCTCGGCGGCCTCGACCTCGTGCTGGTCAGCCCCAACGACCCGATGGCGATGGTCCGGCACACCGCCGAGTGCCGGGAGCGCGGGTACGCCTTCGCGGCGGACCCGTCCCAGCAACTGGCCCGGATGTCCGGCGAGGAGATCCGGCAGCTGGTCGACGGGGCGGCGTACCTGTTCACCAACGAGTACGAGCGGCAGCTGCTGGAGACCAAGACCGGGCTGTCCGGCGACGAGGTGCTGGACCTGGTGGGCCTCCGGGTCACCACCCTCGGCGCGGACGGTGTGGAGATCACCGGCCGGGGAACGGACCGGGTGCACGTGCCCGTCGTGCGCGACGCCGCGGCCACCGACCCGACCGGGGTCGGGGACGCCTTCCGCGCGGGCTTCCTCGCCGCCCGCTCCTGGGGGCTGGGCCTGGAGCGCTCCGCGCAGGTCGGCTCGCTGCTCGCCGCCCTGGTGCTGGAGACCGTCGGCACCCAGGAGTACGAGGTGTCCCCGGGCGAGTTCGCCAAGCGCCTGGAGCTGTCCTACGGGGTGGCCGCCGCCGAGGAGGTCCGCGCCCACCTGCCCGGCTGACCGCCGGCGCCGGTCCGCGCCCCGCGGCCGGGCCCGGCGCGACGGCGTTGCGCGCGCGGCGGCATCGCCGGCCGTCGCGGCGGCACCCGGCCGCCGGAGTCGCGCTCAGCCGGCGCGGCGCACGTCGAACGCGGGACCGCCGGAGGACTCGGTCGCCCCGAGGAACTCCTGCCCGCGCAGCCGGCACCACGCCGGGATGTCGTTGGCCGCCGCCGGGTCGTCGGCCAGCACCCGGATCACGGCGCCCACCGGCAGCGCGGGCAGCCGCCGGGCCAGTGCGATCACCGGCAGCGGGCAGCGCTGGCCGAGGCAGTCCAGGACCTCCACGGCAGCCCCGGCGGGGTCCGGCGCCGGTCCGGCGGCCGTCACAGGCCCACCGCGCCGGCCTCCGCGCGCAGCCCGGCGACGATGCCGGGCAGCTCCGCCAGGAACCGGTCGACCTGCGCCTCGGTGGTCCCCCGGTGCAGCGAGACCCGGACGTTGCCGTGCGACAGCACCCCCATCGCCTCCAGGACGTGACTGGGCCGCAGCGTGGACGCCGTGCACGAGGAGCCCGACGAGACCGCGAAGCCGCGCCGGTCCAGGGCGTGGAGCAGGGCCTCGCCATCGACGTAGAGGCAGGAGAAGGTCACCAGGTGCGGCAGGCGATCGACCGGATCACCGACCACCTCCACGTCCGGCACGGTGGCCGCCACGGTGGCCCGGATCCGGTCCACGAGCGGTGCCAGCCGGGCCGCCTCCGCGTCGGCCTCGGCGGCGGCCGCCCGCAGCGCCGCGGCGGCCGCCACGATCGCCGGCAGGTTCGGCACGCCCGGGGCGCGTCCGCCCTCTCGCTCGTCCTCCGGGTACGGCGACACCCACCGGGTGCCCTTGCGCACCACGAGCAGCCCGACCCCGGGCGGTCCGCCCCACTTGTGCGCGCTGGCGCTCAGCAGCGACCAGCCGGCCGGCACGGGCACCCGGCCCACCGACTGCGCGGCGTCCACGTAGAGCGGGACCCCGGCGTCGGCGCACGCCTGGGCCGCGGCCGCCACCGGCTGCACGGTACCGACCTCGTGGCTGGCGCTGATCAGTGCGGCCAGTGCCACGCCGGGCTCCGCCACGGCCGCGCGCCAGCCGGCCAGATCCAGCCGCCCGCGCCGGTCCACCGGGACGCTCACCACCGCCGGCCGGTCCGCGGGTGCGCCCGCCGGCCGGTCTGCCGATGCGCCCGCCGGCCGGTCCGGGGGCCGCGGGCGTCCGGCCGCCGCGGCGGCGTGCCAGCGCCCCGCCTGCACCACGGCCGAGTGCTCGACGGCGGAGCGCACCAGCGTGGCGCCGACCCGGACCCGACCGGCGAGCGCGCCCAGGACCGCGGCGTGCGCGGCGGCGGTGCCACTGGCGGTGAACCAGACCTCGTCCGGGCGTACCCCGAGCACCTCGGCCACCGTGGCGCGCGCCGCGTCCAGCAGCTGGCGGGCCCGGCGGGCCGGCGCGTAGAGCCGGGCCGGGTCGACCCAGCCGTCGGCCAGCGCGGCGCCCAACGCCTGCCGCGCCACGGGGTGCAGCGGCGCGGCGCTGGCCGCGTCGAGGTACGCCGGCTCCGGCGCGGGCGGCACGGTGGTCACCCGACGACGGTACCGAAGCGGCAATCGCCGCAGGTACAGCCGGTGCGGACACGATGACCCCAAGACCGCGGGCGGCCGGCAGGTCGAGTAATCTGCCACCGTCGGTGACGCCTCGCCGCCGGGGTTCCGCGCGGCGGGGCGCGCAACCGCCGGTCAAGGGAGGCAAGCCAGGTGGTCGCACAACGTTCGAGGGCACGCGGCGTGACCCGCACCCTCACGGTCGGCACGCTCGGCGCGGTGCTGCTCACGCTGCTGGCCGGCTGCGACATCGGCAAGGCGTTCGACGGCTTCGGCTGGCCGCAGGGCGGCATCACGCCGCAGTCCCAGCGGATGTACGACGTGTGGATCGGCTCCACCGTGGCCGCGCTGGCCGTCGGTTTCTTCGTGTGGGGCCTGATCTTCTGGTGCGTGATCCGGTACCGCAAGCGCGGCGACGAGCTGCCGCCGCAGACCCGGTTCAACATGCCGATGGAGACCCTCTACACGGTCACCCCGTTCCTGGTGATCTCCGTGCTGTTCTACTACACGGCGATCGTGCAGACCGACGTGTTCCGCACCTCCAAGAACCCGGACGTGGTCGTCGAGGTCATCGCGTACAAGTGGAACTGGCAGTTCAACTACCGCGACGGTGTCACCGAGGGCGAGCAGCGGGCCAACACGGTGGCCTCCACCACCGGCTCCAACGACCTCATCCCCGTGCTCGTGCTGCCCACCGGCAGGACGGTCCGGATCGAGGAGAACAGCCGCGACGTCATCCACTCGTTCTGGGTGCCGGAGCTGCTGTTCAAGCTGGATGTCTTCCCCGGCCCGGTGCGCAATGTCTTCGAGGTGACCATCGAGCGCGAGGGCGAGTACGTGGGCCGGTGCGCCGAGCTGTGCGGCACCTACCACTCGATGATGAACTTCGAGCTGCGGGCGGTCTCGCCCGAGAAGTTCGAGCAGTTCCTCGCGGCGAAGCGGGCGGGCCGGTCCACTCCGGACGCCCTCGCGGCCATCGGCGAGGAGCCGTACGCCGTGACCACCAAGCCGTTCGAGAGCAAGCGGGACGCGGCCAACTTCGGCGCGGGAGGGTGAGGCGCGGATGAGAACCGAATGGCGCATCTTCGGGGCCGTCTCGGCCTTCCTGTTCGTCGCCTGCGGCGTGTACGCCTGGTGGACCGCCGGGGAGCTCGGCGGGGTGGACTGGGTCGGCACGATGGCACTGCTCCTGTCGGGCCTGCTGTGCCTCATGTGCGGCGGCTACTTCTGGCTGATCTCCCGCCGGATCGAGCCGCGGCCGGAGGACCGGCCGGAGGCCGAGATCAGCGAGGGGGCCGGTGAGATCGGCTTCTTCAGCCCGGGCAGCTACTGGCCCTTCGGGCTGGCGCTGGCGGCGGCGGTCGCCGGCCTCGGCACGGTCTACATGCAGTGGTGGCTGATCGCGGCGGGGATGATTGCCGTCGTTCTCGCGTCCTGCGGGCTGCTGTTCGAGTACTACACCGGCACCCGCCGCCCGGCCGAGCACTGACCTGACGGCCGGACCGGCCGAGCGCGGGTCCGACGCCGCACCGGCTGGTGAGGCAGCCGGTGGCCCGACGCCCGCACCGGCCCCGCGCGCCACGGCCGGGCGGGTGTCGCTCGGGCGCACCGCCGCGGCGCACCGCCGCGTCGCAGGTCAGGCGGCTGCGCGGCGCGGCTGCGGCGCGACCGAGCGGCCAGCCGGGCGCAGCCACGCCCGTACGACGATCGGGCCGACGAGGACCGCCGCACCGCAGCCGCGGCACAGCAGCTCCGGGCAGTCCCCGTCGTGCCCGTCGCCGCACGGCGGGGCCTCGAACGGCATCTCGGTGGCACAGGTGGCGCAGAACATGTCCCGCTCGTCCATCGGGTCGCCCTCCTCGGTCGTGGCGAATTACCCGTATGTAATTCACATTGCCACGACCGAGGAGGGCGACCCGATGGACGAGCGGGACA
>DATMJT010000557.1:0-5851 GCA_035553735.1 Pilimelia sp. | reverse complement strand
CCTCGCCCTCGCCCTGATCCGCCTTGCTGGTCACACCCGCATCAAACGGATCATAGAACGGCACCACGCCAACAAGATGCTCATCCCGAAGTTACTCAATGCAGTCATCCGGTGACCAACCGACTTTGCTTTGGCTCTGGGTGTCCCCCACTGCGGGTTCCCGCTGGGGCCCCGTTGTCCACAATCGATAATAGTCACGGTGGCCCGTGGAGTGGCGCAAGCCCTTCGGCCAATGGAAAGCTTGCAGATGGGCGGGCGAGGCGCCTGAGCCTCCGTCTACGGTTCATTCGGACCACCAGTGAAGGCAGAGAGAGAACCTGCGGCTACGCGACAGGTCTGAAAATTAGCTGTGGTCTTGGGGCCAGAACTGTACGAGGAATCGCTCGATGCCCGATGGAAGATCCTCCGGATCGAAGTCGCGCCGTTGGGCCAGTTCCTGCACCTCGCGTCGGCCCTTGGCATAGACCTCGACGGTGTAGTCACCGGTGCACTTCAGTGCCAGCGCGTCACCCACGGGACGCTCGAGACCGGCGGACACGAAGACCTGCTCGCCGGAAACGCTGAGGCTCAGACGGCAGTGTTCCTCCCAGCCGGCGGCGGCCGGTGGTGGCCCGCTCCACGCCTCGAGCGTGACAGTCGAGTCGTGGAAACCGCTGGGGATGCGGCTGAACAGGTAGATCATGTCCGGACCGGCTTGGGCGATCCCGGCGCTTGCGAAGTCCGGCGTGAAGGCTGCGCTGAAGCCGCTGCTGAGAATGAAGACGATGGCGTCAGCGTTGCCCACGGTTGCCGTGACTCGCCCAAGCCGATCCGACATGATCCGTTCCCTACTTGTCCAAGATCTTCACCCAGAACTCGTCAAGATCGTAGTACAGAATACGGTCGTAGAGATAGTAATTCTGAAGCGCGAGCCCAGCGGCGCCGTTCTGCGACGAGTCGACGGCGCGGACGGAGAAGTCCCAGTAGGGATGAGCCGAGCCCTGCACCGTGGTGGCAAACGGGAACTCATCGCACTG
Organism: Pilimelia sp.; assembly: GCA_035553735.1. Taxonomy (GTDB): domain Bacteria; phylum Actinomycetota; class Actinomycetes; order Mycobacteriales; family Micromonosporaceae; genus DATMJT01. The sequence continues at coordinate 4,835 of DATMJT010000557.1, read as the reverse complement.
CTGGTTTTCGCCCGGCGGGGTTGGCAGGCCGGTGTCCGCGTACTCCGCGACGCGGTTGCAGGCGCGTGTCTTGGCTGCGGCGTTGGCCCGCCAGTCCGGCGAGTCATACGGAACGCGTTTCAGGCCCTTGGAAACCCGGTCATCGCCGACGGGGTCGTTGTAGTCTCCCGGGATGATCTTCCTCTTGCCCGGCTCCTTCGGGTACGTGTCGTCGGTGTGCTGGAAGGCATCGCGGATGTGCCGGGCAACCTCGTGGACCTTCGTGGGCGTGGTCCCGTTAGCCTCGTACAGGCGATACTGAAGGTTCGGCATGATGTCGTGGAATATGCAAGCCTTCGGTCGCCCCGCGAAGTAGCTGGCCGAATCACAGCGAGTGTAATATTCGTACGTGTCCTCGCTCGATCCGCCCGTGAACGTCATGCGGATGTTGAACGGGTGGTAAAGGGTCTTGTCTTGGAGCCCCGACTTGGACTCGTCAGAGTTGACCGTGAACGACTCCCACTTATCAAGGTCCGAGGTCCACTGTTGAAGAGTCTTAGACTTCGCCGCACCGGTCGTGCTGCACCCGACTGTGTTGTGGGTACACAGGCCGGTGGCGGTGAGAGTTGTGTAGAGCCCGTAGAGGCCGCCGAACTGCACCCAATCAGCTTTGAGGAATACCTTGATGTTGCGTGTGCCGTCGTCGCGCCCATAGCCGATGAAGCTGAAATCTGCGATGACCCATCCTATCGGGGTCGCGCCCCGATAGACGACGTCGTACGCCTTCCAGCGGGCGCACCACGACATGCGGTTCCAAACCGCGCCGTAGCGCCCGCTGTTCGCGTCGCTAGAATTTTGGCAGTCACGCCATAGCTGGCTTGTCGGGACTGCCGGCGGCGTGACCGGGCTCGCTACAAGACCCCTGCCTTGCGTCAACGGGTCGGTGTTGGTGCCGTGTCCCGAGGCAAGCATTCGGCGCCGTGCCTCCTGGGGCGACCCAGGCGTGGAGGCCCGCTCTGCCGTGACCGGTGCCGTCTGCTGTTGGCGAGGATGCTGGTTGGGCACTCGGACTCCGGCCGACCGCATCAGGGCGTGCACCTTGTCAGGAAGCGGCTGGCCGGCGGGAACCATGCCGGTTGCTCGGGCCGTCTTGGGAGTTGCTGCAGTTGCCGTGGGTCCGGCTGTGCCGACGGCCGCCACAGTGCCGATAGCGGCGGCGACGGCGATCAGCCCGAATCGTCGTTTCGAGATGCCTTGCACGATCCCTCCCCATGAGATCTGCGGTTGGGGTGTGGCGGGAGCGGCGCGGGGTCGGCCTGGTGGCGTGCCCCGCGATCAGCCTGCGACACCCCGGACCGGGCAAGGATGTCTGTCCGGTTAGGGCACTGTCAACGTCACTGGGCAGATTCCTCACAGTTCGCCGCCTTCCCCGAGCCCACGAGGGCTGTCTGATCAAGGACGCGGCGGACTGGCGACGACGGCTCGCCGTGCCTTGACGCGGTAGAGCCTCCCCACCGGTGGCGTCCCCGACCCGGCGAGGCACCCTGGCTCGGCCCCGCAGCGCCTCGGTGCTGCCGCGGTCAGTGGCCTGGAGAGCGAATTCTTCAGGGCCACGCCCAGGGACAGGCGCCACCCCCGGGGTCACTTCCTCGGAGTCGTGCCGGCTCAGGCCGAGCCTCGCGGCTGGTAGATGCAGCCTCGCGTCTGGGACAGCCAGCGTGGCGAGTGGCGGCACCTCCGGGATCGCACGGCCTGCGGCAAGGTTGAACGCGTGGCGGAGGCCGGACGATGAGTCGGCACACCCGCTCGACCGCGACCCCGGCCCTGCGCACCTTCACGCTGCATCTGACGTTCCTGGCCACCGACATCGAGGCGGCCCGACACCAGGCGGCGGTGTACGCGGAGGCGCTCAACACGCTGCGGCCGGAGGTCGACAGCTACACGGCTCGGCTCACGGCGCCCCCTCTCGATCCGGCGTCCAGCGGCGTCTACTGCAGTGCACCCGGGCCCAAGGTCAACGACATGTGCATCGACATCGCCGGGGCACCACGGGCCGGGCCACAGCGGCCGCTGGACCGACGGGGGAGTTCCGCAGCTGCCGGATCCGCTGGTGAAGTGGGGCGCCGATGTGGCGGGTTGCGGCCGGCACAGCTGTGTCGGCGGCCCCGGTGACCGGGGCCATTGATCTTCTGCTCCCGGGCCGGACGGTGAGCTCGGTCGGCCAGCCCCACCTCCGGGGCGCCGGACCCGCATGTCGAGCGGCAGCCGCCCGGGTAAATACGGAGGGTAGTGAGAGAGTTGGCGACCGGTCATAACTCTGGGTGACATGGTCGGGGTTCACCGAGCGTGATGACTCTGGCTCGCCCCGCTATATCGGATTCGAATGCACACCGATGACGTACCGGGTAGGGCGCGTCTGTGCCCGTATATCTGGTTCGGGCGATCCTGTGTCGTCCGCTCGGGGGGTCGCCGGAAACCTCTCGGATCGAAGACGCATCGCAGGCTGGCTCACGCTGTGTAGTGACCAATACGGTCTACCCAGGTAATCCGGTTGGCCCCGATTTTCACGGGGAGTCACCGCCGGGTTTAACAAGGTGGGTAGGAGTTGCGATGTCGAACACCAAGCCCCTGGTGCCGGCGGCCGGGGTGGCGACACTTCCGGTAACCGGCACGAACACGGCGATCATGGTCCTGGTGGGCCTCGCCGTGCTCATCATGGGCCTGTTGCTGGTCAGGTCCGCCCGACCCCGCCGGTCCTCGGTCGGCCGGTGAACGACACCACGCTGGGCGTGGTGCTGTTGGTGGCGTGGCCGGCGTTCAACATCCTGGTCGCCGGTTACGCCATCGGGATCGCCACCCTGGCCAACCGCCGTCGGCGCCGTGAGCCGCCGCTCGCGGAGCTGATCGCCGCGCCCGGGTCGCTGGTTCCGCAGACCTTCTGGATCGTGGTCCCGGCGCTCAACGAGGAGCGGGTCGTCGGGCGCACGGTCGCCGCGGCACTGGCCCTGGCCGCGCCGGGGGGCCGGACCGAGGTGCTGGTCGTGGACGACGGCTCCGACGACGGCACGCCGCGGGTGCTCGCCGGCATCGACCATCCCCGGCTGCACGTGCTGCGCCGGGACCTGCCGGACGCGCGCCGAGGCAAGGGCGAGGCGCTCAACGCGGCCTACGCCTACATCGGGCGGTGGGTGCGGCGCAACGGCGTGGACCCCCGGCGGGTGGCCGTCGGCGTCATCGACGGCGACGGCCGGGGCAGCGCCAACCTGCTGGAGGAGGTGGCGTTCGCCCTGCGGGACCCGCGCATCGGCGCGGTGCAGTGCCGGGTGCGCATCCACAACCGGGACCGGCTGCTCGGCGCGGTGCAGGACCTGGAGTTCGGCTGCGTCGCCGACGCCAGCCAGCTGGTCCGCACGCAGCTGGGCTCGGTGGGGCTCGGCGGCAACGGGCAGTTCGCCCGGCTCTCCGCGCTGCAGAGCCTCGGCCCGTCGCCCTGGTCGGACTGCCTGGTCGAGGACCTCGAGCTGGGCCTGCGGCTGCACCTCAAGGGGGTCGGCGTCGGCTACGTGTGGCGGGCCTCGATCAGCCAGCAGGGCGTGGTCCAGGTGCGCCGGCTGCTGCGCCAGCGGACCCGGTGGGCGCAGGGCAACCTGCAGTGCATCCGCTACCTGCCGCGGCTGTCGGCCTCCCCCCAGATCCGCAGCCACACCCTGGTCGAGATGGGCTACTACCTGCTGGCGCCCTGGCTGAACGCGTTCGGTGCGGTGGCGATCCTGGCGTTGTGGGGGTACGTCGGGGTGCGCTTCGCCACCGGCGGCGTGCCGTTCGCCCCCGACGCCCCGCACCTGGGCGCCGGCCTGTGGCTCCTGGCCATGCTCGTGCCCGGCGTGGGCTGGGCGCTGCTGCACCGGCTGCGGCTGCGTGACGAGCGGCTGCCGCGCCTGCTGGTGGCCGGGCTGGCGTACCCGGCGTTCCTGTTCTTCGGGCTGGTGAGCACGTGGCGGGCGGTCGGCCGCCAGGTCGCCGGCCGCAGCGGCTGGGCCAAGACCGAGCGGCTGGCCGAGGAGCCGGCCACGCCGGTGCCCGTCACCTGATCCGCACCCTGCGTCGTCCGTCTCGGTCCCTCCAGGTCTGTCCCGTTCCATCAGTTCTGCTCTGTTCTGTTCCGGTCGTGCCCTCCCCAAACGCGAGGAAAGCTCAGATGTCTGCCCTGCCCGAAGTCTTCCTGATCGCCGGTACCCGGCCCGAGGCCATCAAGCTGGCCCCGGTGGCGGCCGCGATGCGCGCCGCCGGCCGGCTCCGGCCCGTGCTCGTCGCCACCGGCCAGCACCCGACGATGGTGCACCAGGCGCTCGCCGCCTTCCGGGAACGCCCCGAGGTGCAGCTCCAGCTGGACCGGGGCGACGGCGGCCAGCCCGACCTGCTGGCCGAGCTGGTGCGCTCCCTGGACGTACACCTGGCCGCCACCACCCCGGCGGCGGTGCTGGTGCAGGGCGACACGACGACCACCCTGGCCGGGGCGATGGCGGCGTTCTGGCGGCAGGTCCCCGTGGTCCACCTGGAGGCCGGGCTGCGCTCCGGCGACCTCAAGGCCCCGTTCCCCGAGGAGGGCAACCGGCGCATGGTGGCCCAGCTGGCCCGCCTGCACCTGGCGCCCACGGTGGCGGCCGCGCAGAACCTGCTCGACGAGGGCGTACCCGTCGACGACGTGCTGGTCACCGGCAACACCGTGGTCGACGCTGCGCTGCACGTCGCCGGGCTGCGCGCCCGGGTGGGCGACCCGGCGCTCGCCGAGGTGGTGGCCGCCGCGGAGGCCGGGCGCACCCGGCTGGTCACGGTGACCGCACACCGCCGCGAGT
>DATMJT010000556.1:0-8671 GCA_035553735.1 Pilimelia sp. | reverse complement strand
CACACGTCCTGCTCGCCATCGCCCGGGACCCCACCGCCCGGCTACGGGACGTGGCCGAGACCGTCGGCGTCACCGAGCGCGCGGCGCAGGTAGCCGCCGGCCGCCAGGTCGGCGACGATGGCCTGCGCCGCGCGCTCGGTGACGCCGACGGTCTCGGCCACGTCCCGTAGCCGGGCGGTGGGGTCCCGGGCGATGGCGAGCAGGACGTGTGCGTGGTTCGTGAGAAATGTCCAGCTCCGAGCGACGCTGGCCGGTTCCCGGGCGGATTCGCTCACCCCGGCATGGTACGGCGGGCCTGCGGGGCGCCGGGCCGGCTGTGTCCGGTACGCTGGCCCGCGAAGCGCGTTTCGTGTATCCCTTGACGCGATTTCAGCTACGTGTCGACGTCCTCGCGGACGCACATCGGAGGCCGCCGATGACCCCCCGCCCCACGCCCGACGCCGCGCTGGCGGAGCTGCTCGCCGGCAACCACCGCTTCGTGGCGGGCGCCCCGGTCCACCCCCACCAGGACGCCGAGCACCGGGCCGGGCTGGCCGCCGGGCAGCGGCCCTTCGCCGTGCTGTTCGGCTGCTCCGACTCCCGGCTCGCGGCGGAGATCATCTTCGACCGGGGCCTCGGCGACCTGTTCGTGGTGCGCACCGCCGGGCACATCGTCGGCCCCGAGGTGCTGGCCAGCATCGAGTACGCCGTGCTGGTCCTGGAGACCCCCCTGGTGGTGGTGCTCGGCCACGACTCCTGCGGCGCCGTCCAGGCAACCTGCGCCGCGGTCGCCGGCGAACGCCCGGCGCCGGCAGAGCTGACCCCGGTGGTGGACCGGGTCGCGCCGAGCGTGGCGGAGGCGAACGCCCGGGGCCTCTCGGACCCGGACGACATCGCCCGGCTGCACGTCGGGCGGACCGTGGACCTGCTCACCCGCGAGTGCGCCGGCGTGGCCCGGGCGGTGGCCGCGGGCCGGTGCGCCGTGGTGGGCATGTCGTACCGGCTGGCCGAGGGCCAGGTCACGGTGGTGGCGGGCGGCCGCGGCGCGGTACCGGCCGCGGCGCCGTGACCGCTGCGCGCTGTGGCGCCGTGACCGCTGCGGCGCGCTGACCTCGGCGTCCGCCGCACCTGCGACGTCCGCCGTCGGTTCGCGCATGCTCGTACCGATATTTCCCTAAGGTGGTTGTACGCGGCTGCGCCGCCGGGTCCGGGTCGGGCCCCGCGCGGGGCGGTCGACGGTCGGGGATGCCGGGCACACGGGGACGTCGGATGAGCTTCAACGCGTGGCTGAGCCGCACGCAGCGCCGGCTGCGGGCGAGACTGATCACCGGTGTGCTCCTGCTCAGCATGCCCGTCACCATCGCCATGGTCGCCGTGCTCACCCTGTCGGCCGCGGATCGGCTGGAGACCAACGAGTTCCGGATGCTCGCCAACCAGGCCAGCCTCGTGGCGGGTCAGGTCGACGCGTACCTCGAGGAGCGCCAGCGTGACCTGCAGCTGCTCGGCAATGCGATCGAGTTCGGCGGCGCCGGGCAGGTCAGCGACCGACATCTGCGTGCCCTGCACGAGGCGAGCGATGCGTTCATCGAGGTCGAGCTGGTGGACCGCGCGGGCCGGCGCCTGGCGGCCACCGGCGCGGCCGACCGCCCTGCCTTCGCGGCGGCCGACGCCGAGTGGTTCCGTCGGGCGCTCGCCGGCGCCGAGACGATCAGCCCGCTCACCCGCACCGGCGACCGGCTCCAGCTGTACCTGGCGCAGCCGCTGAGCGACGACGCCGGCCAGGTGCGAGCCGTGCTGCTCGGCGCGCTCAACGTGTCGCAGCTGGCCCGCCCGCTGAGCCGGATCGAGTACGCCCGGACCGGCGAGGTGTACATCGCGACGCCGGACCGGCGGCTCATCCTCAGCTCCCGGGCCGGGGCCGTCAACAACGACGACGACGTGCTGCGCGCCGGCGCGCTGCAGACGGTCACCGACACGCCGGCCGTACGGGCCGCGCTCCAGGGCCAGCGCGGCGCGTTGGAGGCGCGGGACTACCGGGGCGTGCGCGCCTACTCCGGATACGCCGTGGTGCCGCTGACCAACTGGGCGGTGATCGCCCGAGTGGACCGCACGGAGGCGCTGGCCCTGGCCACCGAGGTGCTCAACCTCGGTCTGCTGCTGATGGCCGCGGGCGTGGTGGTCCTGGTGACCGGCGGGGTGTGGTTCGCGCGGCGGGAGTCGACCAGGATGCGCGCCGTGGTGGGGGAGGTCCGCACCGTCGGAACCTCCGTCAGCAGCAGCGCCCAGGAGGTGTCGGCGGCCTCCCGGCAGTTGGCCGCGACCACCACGGAGCAGGGCGCCGCCGTCACCCAGACGTCCGCGACCATGGAGGAGCTGGCCCGTACGGCGGGGGCCATCGCCGAGACGGTGGAGCGGGTCTCCAAGCAGCTGGAGGACACCCGGACCAACCTCGAGCGGGCCCAGCAGGACATCGCGGCGTCCGGGGACCGCACGCTGGCACTCAGTGCCCGGGTGCGCGACATCAGCGGCATCCTGCAACTGATCAACGAGTTCGCCGACCAGACCAACCTGCTCGCCCTCAACGCGGCGATCGAGGCCGCGCGCGCCGGGGAGACCGGGCGGGGGTTCGCGGTGGTCGCGGACGAGGTCCGGCGGCTGGCCGAGCGGTCGAAGGCGTCCGCCGCGGAGATCGCCGAGATCGTCAGTGCCGCCGAGACGGAGAACAACTCGACCGTGCTCGCCATGGAGGCCGGCGCCAAGCAGCTGGATCGCAGCCTCGCCCTCATCGACGGGGCCACGGTCGGCGGCGAGCAGGTGCGGCTGACCACGCAGCAGCAGCGCGCCGCCACCGAACAGGTGGTCAGCGCGATGGCGCAGATCACCGACGGCAGCCGGCAGCTCTCCGCCACGGCGCAGCAGCTCGCCGGGTCGGCCGAGTCGATGGCGGCGCTGGCCACGGATCTGGAGCGCACCGCGAACGACACCACGGATCGGCTGTAGGGGCGGCGGATGACGCACCGCCGGGCACTGGTCTTCCCCGTGGACGACGGGGCGTTCGGGCTGACCGTGGACGTGGTGCGGGAGGTGGTCGTCGCCCCGCGGGTGACCCCGGTACCGACCACTCCGGCGTCGGTGCTCGGGGTGTGCAACCTGCGGGGGGTGGTGCTGCCGGTGTTCGACACCGGGCGGCTGCTGCGCGGCGCCCCACTGCGCGACCCCGCGTTCGCCGTCGTGGTGCGGTGCTGGGGCGACGACGGGGCGCTCGTCGTCTCCGCGCTGCCCACGCTGGCCGCGGTGGGCGAGCAACCGGTGCAACCCTCCGAGACGCCGGGTACGGCGGGCACCTACGCCGTGGACGAGCGGCTGGTCACGATGCTGGACCCGGAGGCGCTGATCGCGGCCGCCGGTCTCGGCCACGCCGGGGCAGCGGACGGGCCAGCCGGCACGGGCCCGGGGTCGGCCGTCGCCGGGTCGGCGGGCCCGGGGTCGGCCGTTGCCGGGTCGGCGGGCCCGGGGTCGGCCGGGGCGGTACCGGGAGGCCCCGTACCGGCCGGTGGTCCGGTGGGCGCCGCCCCCGCGGGGCCGGCGGACACGGGCGGCTGAGGTGTCGGTCTCCGGACCCGACCCGCGCTTCCGCCAGCTCTTCCTGGAGGAGGCCGCCCCGGCGCTGGACCGGATCGGGCGCGACCTGCTGCGGCTGGAGCAGTCCCCGCACGATCGCGACCTCATCGCCACCCTGTTCCGGGACATCCACAACCTCAAGGGCGGCGCGGGCATCGTGGGTCTCGACGAGGTCTGCGAGCTGGCGCACGCGATGGAGGACGCCCTGGAGCCGCTGCGTCGCGGTGCGGCCACGGCCACCGTGCACCTCGTCGACGCGCTGCTCGCGGCGGCGGACGGGGTCCGCCAGCTGCTCGACCAGCTGGCCGGTGGTGCGCCGGACCCGGTGCCCGTACCGGCTCTGGCGGGTGCGCTGCGGGCCGCCGGCGCCGCCGCCGCGGCCCCTGCCGGCCCGGGCGGCGGGTCGACCGCCGCCGGCCCGGACGGCGGGTCGACCGCCGCCGGCCCGGGCGCCGCCCACGCCCCCGCCGGCCCGCGGGCACAGCCGGCGGACGGGCGGGGCCGGCACGCCGGGGCCGGACCCGGCCCGCACCGGCCGGCACCGGCGGTGGCGGGGCGCGGCGCCGAGCCGGTCGAGGCCCGCAGGGCCACCCTCCAGGTGCCGGTCGGCCGGCTCGACGACATCGTCCGACTGGTGGGCGAGGGCACCGGGGCGCACGCCAGGCTGGGCCGCTACCTGGAGGGGCAGCTGTCCGGCGACCCCGCCGCGGTCGCCGAGTTCCGGGAACTCGCGGTCCTGCTCAACGACCTCCAGGAGCGCACCACCCGGGCCCGGATGGTGCCGGTGGCCGCGCTGTCGGACCCGCTCCACCGGATCGTCCGGGACCTCGGCCGGCAGCTCGGCAAGCAGGTGCGGTGGGAGGCCGAGGGCACCGACACCGAGCTGGACCGCAGCCTGGTGGACCACCTGACCGGACCGCTGGTCCACCTGGTGCGCAATGCGGTCGGGCACGGCATCGAGACGCCGGCCGAGCGGTTGGCGGCCGGCAAGCCCGAGTACGGCACGGTCCGGCTGCGCGCCGTGCGGGTGGGCGCCGAGGTGGTGCTCACCGTCGCCGACGACGGCCGGGGCATCGACGTGCCGCGGGTACGCGCCGCGGCCGCCGCGTTGCCCACGAACGACCCCGCCTCCACCGACGAGGACGACCTCTACCTCGTGTTCCGCACCGGGCTGTCCACGGCGGACGAGGTGACCGAGGTGTCCGGCCGGGGCGTGGGGCTGGACGTGGTGCGGACCAACCTGCGGGCGGTGCGCGGCCGGATCGAGGTGCGCTCCGAACCAGGGAGGTTCACGGAGTTCACCATCAGCGTTCCGGTGACCCTCGCGGTGCTGCGCTGCCTGATCGTTCGCTCCGGCGGCCAGTCCTACGCGCTGCCGCTGCACGCGGTGCTCACCGCGCTGCCGCCCAGCCCGCGCGACCCGGTGGCCGACGGCGCCCCGGTGGTCTGGTACGGCGACCGCACCCTGCCGGTGCACAGCCTGTCCCGCACGCTGGGCACGGGCCCGACGGTGGAGCGGGGACCGGCGGTGGTGCTGGCCGGGCTCACCCGGCAGCGGGCCTTCCGGGTGGACGAGCTGCTCGGCCAGCGTGACGTCGTGGTCAAGGCGCTGAGCCCGCTGCTGCCCCGGCTGCCGGTCTGCGCCGGGGCCAGCGCGGAGCCCGACGGTTCGGTGCTGCTGGTGCTGGACGCCGACGGGCTGATCGACCTGGCCCGAGCCGGTCGGGACCGACCCTGTCGCGGCGCGCCGGAGTCCCCGGGCCATGGGGCCGCCGGGCCGGCGAACGGCGGACCGCGCGCCGCCGGCCGCCACGCCGCCGGGCCATCCGGCGCCCGGCACGCCCCCCGGCCGGCGGCGGCGGATCCGGCGCTGCCGGCGGCGGCCCGCCGCACGATCCTGGTCGTCGACGACGTCCTCACGGTGCGGGAGCTGCAACGCTCGATCCTGGAACGGGCCGGTTACCAGGTGCACGTCGCCCGCGACGGGGTCGAGGCCCTGGAGCTGGCCGAGCCGCTGGACCTGGACCTCGTCCTCACCGACGTGGAGATGCCCCGGATGGACGGCCTGGAGTTGACCCGGCGACTACGGGCGCACCCGCGGCTGCGCGACGTCGGCGTCCTGCTGCTCACCTCGCTCGGCACGACGGAGGACCGGGAGCGCGGCCTGGCCGCCGGCGCCGACGGCTACCTGGTCAAGGAGGGCTTCGACGAGGCGGCGTTGCTCGCGGCCGTGGAACGGATCCTGGGTGAGCACTCGTGACCGTCCGGGTAGCCCTGGCCTGCGCCGCCTCGGCCGAGGTGGGGCTGCGGCGGTTGCTCCAGCGGGATCCCGGGATCACGGTGGTGTCCGGTGGCCCGCCCGCGCGGGCCGCCGCCGCGGCCGACATCCTCGTGGTGGACCTCGACTCGCTGGGCTCCACCGGGCTGGAGCTGCTGCGCCGGGCGATGCGCGAGCAACCGCTGCCCGTGCTGGCCCTGTGCCCGGCCGACGAGCGGGCACCGACGGCGAGCCAGGCGCTGAGCGCCGGCGCGGTCGATGCCATCACCCTCACCGCGGGGCTGGACCGGGAGGGAGAGCTGCTGCGGCGCCGGGTGCACCTGGTCAGCGGCGTCAGCGTGGTGCGGCGTACCGGGCAGCGCGCTCCGGTCGCGGGGGCCGCGCCGCCCACGGGGGCGGTCCCCGCCACGATCGCCCGACCGGCCATCGCGGAGGCCGGTCGGGCGATCGTGGCGATCGGCGCCTCAACCGGCGGGCCCGCGGCCCTGAGCGAGGTACTGTCCCGGCTGCGCGGCCTGCCGGCCCCGGTCCTGGTGGTGCAGCACCTGCACGCGGACTTCATGGCCGGCTTCGTCACGTGGCTGGCGTCTCGGTCGGCGCTGCCGGTGCGGCAGGCCCGGCAGGACGACACGCCGTGCCCCGGACAGGTGTTCGTCGCCCCGGCGGGTCGGCACCTTCGCCTGCGGCCGGACTGGCGGCTGGGGCTGGACGCGCTGCCGGCCACGGTGCACCGGCCGTCGGTGGACGAGCTGTTCCGGTCGGTGGCCGAGGTGGCCGGACCGGCCGGCGTCGGCGTGCTGCTGACCGGCATGGGCCGTGACGGCGCGGCGGGGCTGCTGGCGATCCACCGCGCCGGCGGCTACACGCTGGCGCAGGACGAGGCGAGCTCCGTGGTCTTCGGGATGCCGGCGGCGGCCATCGCCCTCGGCGCCGGCAACGGCGGCATGTCGCTGCCCGCGATCGCCGAGGCCGTCGTCGCCGCCTGCGGACGGGGGACCCGGTGAGTCCGGCGCAGGCGAGCGCGGGCCAGCCGAGCCCGGTGGTGCTGGAGCGGGTGGTGGACGTGCTGGGTGAGCACACCGGCCTGGCCGTCACCGGAACGATGCGCGACCGGCTGCGCCGCTGCCTGGACCTGGGCGCCGAGGCCGTGGGCGTGTCCACCGCCGAGTACGCGCGGGGCGTGATCGACGGTGGTGCGCCGTTGCAGCGGCTGGTCGACGACCTCACCGTGCAGGAGTCGTCCTTCTTCCGGGACCCGCGCCAGCTCGCCGCCTTCGCCGAGCACATCCTGCCGGGGCTCGGCGGCCCGGTGCGGGTCTGGAGCGCCGGCTGCGCCAACGGGCAGGAGGCGTACAGCATCGCGATGCTGTTGCTGGAGCGCGGGCGGCCGGACGCCTGCGTGATCGGTTCGGACATCTCGGCCCCGGCGCTGGCGGTGGCCCGGTCCGGCGCCTACAGCGAGGCGGGGCTGCGCGGCCTGTCCGCGCGGCGGCGGGCGGCGTGGCTGGCCCGCGCGGGCGACGGGTGGCGGGTGCGCGACAGCGTCCGCGCACGGGTCACCTTCGTCCGGCACAATCTGGCGGCCGAGGCGCCGCCGTTCGCACCCGGGCACTGCCAGGTGATCTTCTGTCGGAACGTGCTCATCTACTTCCGGCACGACGTGCTGCTGCGTACGCTCGTCCGGCTGCGCGACTGGTTGCCGCCCGGCGGTTTCCTGTTCCTGGGGTTCTCCGAGTCCCTGTGGCAGGTGACCGACGTGTTCGAACTCGTGCCCGTCGGCGGTGCATTCGTCTACCGCCGGCCCGACCGGACGCCGGACGCCGAGCCCGGTCGCGCACCTGACGTGGGGCCCGGTCGCGCACCTGACGCGACCCCCGGTCCGGCGCCGGACCGGGCGCCGGTCGGAGAGCCGCAGCCCGCCGCGGCCGCCGCGCCGCCACCCGCATCCACCGCCGCCGCCTCGGCGCCCGCAGCCACGCCGTCCCCCGCGCCGCCGTCCAGGCGGGCAGACCCTGCTGCGGCCCCCACACCGGACGGCGCCGACGCGAGGCTGGTGCCGAGCCTGCTCCGCCAGGGGGAACTCGCCATCGCCGAGGGAGACCTCACCGCGGCGACGAGCGCCTTCCGCCAGGCCGCGTACCTCGATCCGGCGCACCCGATCGGCCACCTGCAACTCGGCCTGGTGCTGGAGGCCGACGGCAAGCCCGACGCGGCCGCGCGGGCATTCCGGGCGGCGCGGACGGCGCTGCGCCGGCTGGATCCGGCGGTGGAGCGGGACCTGCTCGGGTACCGGCCCGAGGCGCTCATCCATCTGATCGACAGCAAGTTGGCGGGGCGATCCGGATGAACCCCACGGTACTGATCGCCGACGACTCCGCGCTGGTGCGCGCCGTTCTCAGCGAGGAGCTCACCACGCGGGGGTTCCTCGTGCGGGAGGCGGCGGACGGCGCGGAGGCGCTGGACGTGTGCCGGCAGGCGCCGCCGGACATCGTGCTGCTGGACGTCGACATGCCGGTCCGGGACGGACACGAGGTTCTCGTGGAGCTGCGTGCCGATCCGGGCACCCGGGACATCCCGGTGGTCTTCCTCACCGGGCGCATCGAGGTGGCGGACGCCGCCGAGGCACTGCGGCTGGGGGCGCACGACTATCTGCGCAAGCCGGTCGAGCCGATCGAGCTGATCGCCCGGATGACGGCGGCGCTACGGGTCAAGGACCTACAGGACCGGCTCCGGCGGCGCAATGCGGAGCTGTCGGAGCACGCCGACCGCCTGGAGCGGGTGAACTCCCGGCTG
>DATMJT010000555.1:0-2677 GCA_035553735.1 Pilimelia sp. | reverse complement strand
GGCGGGCCGTGTAGGCGGTGACCAGGTCCCGCTGCCGGTGCAGTACGCCGACTACGCGATCTGGCAGCGCGAGCTGCTCGGCGCGGACGCGGAGCCGGACAGCCTGGTCGGGCGCCAGGTGGCGTTCTGGCGCGAGACGCTGGCCGACCTGCCGGAGCGGATCGACCTGCCGACCGACCGGCCCCGGCCCGCCGCGCCGACCTTCGCCGGGGACACGGTGCCGCTGACCGTTGCGCCCGAGGTGCACCGGGCCCTGGTGGGGCTGGCCCGCGCCGGCCAGTCCAGCGTGTTCATGGTCTTCCACGCCGCGCTGGCCGCCCTGTTGACCCGGCTGGGCGCCGGCACCGACATCCCCGTCGGCACCGTCGTCGCCGGCCGGTCGGACGAGGCCCTGGACGACCTGGTCGGGTTCTTCGTCAACACGCTCGTGCTGCGCCTGGACACCGGTGGCGACCCGACCTTCCGGGAGCTGGTGGACCGGGCCCGGCGCGCGGACCTTGCCGCGCTGACCCACCAGGACGTCCCGTTCGAACGCCTGGTGGAGATCATCAATCCGGTGCGGTCGGCCACGCACCACCCGCTGTTCCAGGTCATGCTGGCGTTCCAGCACGCCGCCGCGGGGCTGCCCGAGCTGCCGGGCGTGGCCGTCAGCGCGGAGGGCCTCGACGTCGGGGTGGCCCGGCTCGACCTGTCGTTCAGTGTCCGGGAGCGCTTCACCGCCGACGGCGCCCCCGCGGGCATCGAGGGGGTGGTGGAGTACGCCACCGACCTGTTCGACCGCGAGACCGTGCGGGAGCTGGCCGACCGGCTGCTCCGGCTGCTCGCCCAGGCCGGCGCCGACCCCGACCGGCGGCTCAGCCGCCTGGAGCTGCTGTCGGAGCCGGAGCGCCGGGTGCTCGTGGCCGACGGGGCACGGGTCGACGAGCCGCCGCGGGCGACGTTCGCGGCGCTCTTCGAGGCGCAGGTGGCCCGCACGCCGCAGCGGCCCGCGGTCGAGCAGGCCGGCGTCTCGCTCAGCTACGCCGAGCTGAACGCGCGGGCCAACCGGTTGGCCCGCGAGCTGATCGCCCGCGGTGTCGGCCCGGAGCACGTGGTGGGCCTGGCCATGCGCCGGTCGATCGACCTGGTGGCGGCCGTGCTCGCGGTCGGCAAGGCCGGTGCCGCCTTCCTGCCCGTCGACCTGGACTACCCGGCGGAGCGGGTGCGGTTCCTGCTGTCCGACACCGTGCCCGCGCTGCTGGTCGCGGCGGGCCGGGCGGACGTCCCGCCGCCGGGCGACGTGCCCCTGCTGCTCCTCGACGAGCTGCCGGCCGGCGCCGCCGCCGAGGCGCCGGCCGACCCGACCGACGCCGACCGCGCGGCGCCGCTGACCCCGGACCACCCGGCGTACGTCGTCTACACCTCCGGGTCGACCGGGCGCCCGCGCGGCGTCGTGGTGACCCACGCGGGCCTGGCCGCGCTCTCGGCGAGCCACCACGCGCACTACGGCGCCACCCCGCACAGCCGGGTGCTGCAGTTCGCCTCGCCGAGCTTCGACGTCTCGGTCGCCGAGATGGCCCTCGCCCTGTTCAGCGGCGCGTGCCTGGTCCTGCCGGAGGACCGGCTGGCCGGGGCGGACCTGGCCGAGCAGCTGGCGCGGCTGCGGGTGACGCACCTGCTCACCTCGCCGTCGGTGCTGCTCACGGTGCCGAAGGTCCCCCTGCCCGACCTGCGGGCGCTGATCGTCGGCGGCGAGAACAGCCCGGCGGAGCTGGTGGACTTCTGGGCGCGGGACCGGCGCATGGTCAACGCGTACGGCCCGACCGAGGCCACCGTGGACGTGACCTGTGCCCGCGTCCGGCCGGGCGGCGGCGCACCGCCGATCGGCCGGGCCATCCGGGGGGTGCGCACGTACGTCCTCGACGCGGCGCTGCGCCCCGTACCGCCGGGCGTGGTCGGTGAGCTGTACGCGGCCGGACCGGGGCTCGCCCGCGGTTACCTCGGCCGCCCCGGGGAGACCGCGCAGCGCTTCGTGGCCGACCCCTTCGGGCCACCGGGGTCCCGGCTCTACCGCACCGGGGACCTGGCCCGGTGGCGCCGGGCCCACGACACCGCGGCGCCGGCCGCCGCGGGAGGCGACACCGCGTCGGCCGTCGGCGCCGGTCGCGGCGCCGGGGGCGTCCGGCCCGCCGCGGCGGACTGGGTGCTGGAGCTGGCCGGGCGGGCCGACACCCAGGTCAAGGTGCGCGGGCACCGCGTCGAGCTCGGCGAGGTGGAGGCGGCGCTGACCCGGGTCGACGGGGTGGCCGCGGCGGCCGCGGTGGTGCGCGAGGACCGCCCCGGGGACCGGCGCCTGGTGGCGTACGTGGTCCCCGAGGGCGACGCCGTGCCGGTGCCCGTGCTGCGCGGCAGCCTCGCCGACCGGCTGCCGGACTACCTGGTGCCCTCGGCGTTCGTGACGCTGGCGGAGCTGCCGCTGACCCCCAACCGCAAGCTCGACCGCGCGGCGTTGCCGGCGCCGCGGCCGTGCGGCGGCCAGGGCCGCCCGCCGCGCACCCCGCGCGAGGAGCTCCTCTGCCGGCTCTTCGCCGAGGTCCTCGGCGCGGCCGAGGTCGGCGTGGCGGACGACTTCTTCGAGCTGGGCGGGCACTCGCTGCTCGGCGCCCAGCTGGCCAGCCGGGTGCGGGCGGTGCTGGGG
>DATMJT010000554.1:0-4703 GCA_035553735.1 Pilimelia sp. | reverse complement strand
GTCGAAGCCCTGCCGCGTCATCTGGCCCCACACCGCCTGCCGGCCCCGCACGGCGCCCCAGATGCCCTGCAGTTGGAAGACCGCAAGCACCTGCCGGTAGCCCAGGTTCTCCAGCACCGCGGCGCACACGCCGACGCCCAGGTCCCGCCAGCGCGGGTAGCGGTGGAACGCCACCTCCTCCAGCAGCAGCGCGGCCAGGCTGATCACCATCGCGTAGCCGTAGGCGACCAGCAGGAACCGCCAGAAGAAGTCCAGGCTCACCACGCCGAGCGCCAGCCCCGCCGGAACCAACACCACGGCGGCCACCTCGATCACGGGTGCCCACAGTTCGAAGGCGAGATACCACGGCAGCGCGAGCAGTCCGATCCGGCCGTACCGCGGGTTGCCGATCATGCCGCGGTGCCGGCCGAGGATCTCCGCCAGGCCACGGTGCCAACGCCGGCGCTGCCGGCCGAGCACGCGCCAGGTGACCGGCGCCTCGCTCCAGGAGACCGGCTCGGCCACGAACACCACCCGGTACGGCCGCCCGGACCGACGCAGGTGGCGGTGCAGGCGCACGACGAGCTCGGCGTCCTCGCCGATGCAGTCGTGCGCCAGCCCGCCCACCTCGACCACGAGGTCGCGCCGGAACAGCCCGAAGGCACCGGAGATCACCACCAGGCCGCCCAGCCGGGACCAGCCGCTGCGGCCCATCAGGAAGGCGCGCAGGTACTCCACCACCTGGATGCGGGCCAGCCACTGGCGGGGCATCCGGACGTCGACCACCCGCCCGCCGACCACCCGGCACCCGTTGGCGATGCGCACCACGCCGCCGCAGGCGGCGACCCGCAGCGGGTCGTCGGCGAACGGCTTCGCCACCGTCAGCAGCGCCTCGGGGTCCAGGATGGAGTCGGCGTCGACCATGCACACCAGCGGGTGCTGCGCAACGTTGAGCGCGACGTTGAGCGCGTCGGCCTTGCCGCCGTTGTCCTTGCGGACCACCACGAGGGTCTGCGGGCTGCGCCGCGCCACGTGCACGGAGCGCACGGCCCCCCGGTAGGGCACCTCCCGGGGCACCACCCGGGGGACCTCGACCAGGTCGAACGCGGCCTTCAGCCGGTCGAACGTGTCGTCGGAGGAGCCGTCGTCCACCACCACCGTCTCGATCCGGGGGTACCGCAGGGCGAGGATGGCCTGCACCGCCGGGACGATGCCCGCGCCCTCGTTGTACGCGGGCACGAGCACCGAGATGGGCAGGGTCAGCGGGCTGCGGAACATGTCGTCGGCCCCGGCGAACGGAACCCGCCGCAGGTGCTGCACGAAGGCGGTGGCGGCGAGGCCGACCAGCAGCGCGTAGCTGGTGTTGATGAGCACGAAGTAGCCGAAGATCGCGTAGTCGGCGACCTGGAGGGCCTGCCGGAGCCACTCGCCCGCCCCGGTCACCGCCCGACCGCCAGGGCCGGGGTGGGCTCGGGGTGCGTCGGCTCCTCCATGACCGCGAGTAGGGCGAGCGCCTCCTCCGCGTGCGCCGCCGCGGAGGCCGGTCCCGCCTGCCGCGTCCCGGGGGCGTCGAGGGCGGTCGCGGGCGACGCCGTGGCGTCGGCCGCGGCCGCCGACGGTCCGGTCCGCTCCCCCGCGCCCGGCGCCTCGGCCTGCCGGCGCAGCTGCGCCCAGCCGGCGGGTCCCAGCCGCCGCAGCGCGTGGGCCGCCTCGTGCGCCACCCGGTACTGCGGGTCGTGCAGCAGCTCGCCGAGGGGCTCCACCGCCGCGGCGGCGCCCAGCTCACCCAGCGCCCGGGCGGCGGCGACGCGCAGGGCGGTCGGCTCGGTGGGCGCCAGCGCCGCCAGCAGCGGGGTCAGCCCGCCGGGAGCGCCGAGTCGGCCGAGCGTGGCGGCGGCCGCGGAGCGCACGTCGGGATCCGGGTCGTCGCGCAGCACCTCGGCCACCACGCCGGTGCCCGCCGCCGCACCGAGCAGCCCCAGCGCGTCGAGCGCGGTGACCCGGACCAGGGCGTCGGGGTGCCGCAGCGCGTCCGTCAGCGACGGGACGGCATCGGGGCCCAGCTGCACCAGGGCGTGTGCCACCAGCTGCGAGGGGGTCGGCTCGGCGGCGGACAGGCTGGCCAGCAGCGGGCCGGCGGCGGCCGGGTCGCCGATGCGGCCCAGGGCGCGGACGGCCACCACCCGGGCCTCGGGGTCCTCTCCGGCGAGCATCGCGCACAGCCGGGGCACCGCCTCCCGGCGGCCGAGGTTGCCGAGCGCCTCGGCGGCGCGGGCGCGCCGGACCCGGCCGGGTCGTCGCAGGTCGCGCAGCGCCGTGGCGGTGACCCCGCGCCGTTCGAACACGTCCAGCAGCCCGTCGCGGGCCTCCCCCCGGATCTTGCCGAGCAGGGCGACCGCCGTGGGCTGCGTGGCCTGCCAGGTGCGCTCCGGCAGCGCCACGAGGTGGTCGGCGGCTTCCGGGTCATCGTCGGCCAGGAGGGTCAGCAGCGCCCGGCGGGGGCCGGCGATGAGCCGCGCGGCCCGCCGGGTACGCGCCACCCGCACGCCGCGCACCACGGCGATGACGAGGCCGAGCAGGACGACGATGCCGGCCAACAGGAGCAGCACCGCGGTCAGCGTGCTCAGCATGGCCGGAATCCCGCGCAACCACGGTGCGGATAAATACTCATATCAGGTGCATACCATGGCGGCACCGTCCGGCGACCGCGTCCGCCCGGATCGCCGGCCCGGATCGCCGGCCCGGCCGCCGCGCTCCGACCGGCGCGGCGGCCGCCGACCGCCACCGCCTCAGCCGGGCAGACGCACGGTGAAGGTGGTGCCGGTGCCCTCACGGGAGCTGACCGAGACCCGCCCGCCGTGGTTGACCACGATGGTGCGCACGATCGCCAGGCCCAGGCCGGTGCCCGGGATGGCCCGCTCGCTGGCGTT
This sequence comes from Pilimelia sp., assembly GCA_035553735.1. GTDB lineage: Bacteria > Actinomycetota > Actinomycetes > Mycobacteriales > Micromonosporaceae > DATMJT01. The sequence goes on along the minus strand of DATMJT010000554.1, from coordinate 1,794 downwards.
CCCGGCCCGGAAGAAGCGGGTGAACAGCCGGTCCAGGTCGGCCGTCGGGATGCCGATGCCGGTGTCGGTCACCCGCAGGACGATCTCGTCACCCACGCGGTGGGCCAGCACGACCACCCGGCCGCCGCGCGGGGTGAACTTCACGGCGTTGGAGAGCAGGTTCATCAGCACCCGGTCGAGCTGCTCCGGATCCGCCTGGCCGGTCAGCCCGCCGCCGATGTCCGTGTCCAGGGCGACGCCGGAGGCGCTGGCCACCGGACCGATCGCGGCGACCGCCGAGTTGACCAACCAGGAGAAGTCCACCTGGGTGCGATTGATCTTGAATGTCCCGGCCTCGATCCGGGACAGCACGAGCAGGTCCTCGATCAACGCACGCAGCCGGTTGGTGTTGCGGTCGATCACGTCCAGCATCCGCACCTGGCCGGGCGTGACCTCGCCCGCGTCGCCGTCGCGCAGCATCTCCACGTAACCGGCGATGCTGGTCAGCGGGGTGCGCAGCTCGTGCGAGACGGTGGACATGAAGTCCGACTTGGCGTTGTCCAGGTCGCGCAGCCGGGCCACCAGCTCCTGTTCGCGCTCGAACAGCTGGGCCTGCAGCAGTCCCCGGCCGAGGTCCGCGGCCACCGACTCCGCCGCGCGCACCTGCAGCGCCGACCAGGCGCGCGGCTGGTCGCCCGTCTCCGCGTCCGCGGCGGCGGCAGGCTCGCCGCACCGGATCAGCGTCACGGCGCCCCGGGCGCCGGGCCCGCCGTCGAAGCCCGCCGTCAGCGCGGCGCGGGCCCGCGCGACCAGCAGCGCCGCCCGCTCCTCCGGCGGCACCGATGACGCGTCGTTGCGGACATCCGCGGAGATCCAGGTGGGCCCCCGTTCGCCCGCCGTCCAGGCCACGCGCAGTGCGGCCAGCGCGTCGGTGCTGCCGGGTGCCCCATCGCGGCTCCACCGGGCGACCGGCGGCTTGCCGTCGTCCCGGCCGAGGACCCGGATCACCACGTGGTCCGCGTCCAGCATCTCGCCCAGCCCGGCGGCCGCCTCCTCGATGGCGGCGTCCACCGACAGGTGGTGCCGTACCCGCACCCCCAGCTCCCTGGCCCGGGCCGCGAGCCGGGCCGCCTCCCGCTCCGCCGCCCGACCCGCCTCGACGTCATCGGCCATGGAGTTCAGCGCGCGGGCCACCGCCCGGACCTCCGCCGGCCCGAAGTCGGCCGGCGCGCGCGCCCGCTCGCCCTGGCCGAGCTGCTCCAGCACCGTCACCACGCGACGCAGTGGCCGGGTGATCCGCCGGGTGGCGTGCACCGCGGCCGCCGCCGCGAGCGCGGCCACGCCGAGCGTGCACCCCACCAGGGTCAGCACCGTGATCACCCCGAGCCGGCGGCTGCGGTCGCGCAGCGCCTCGGCCCGTGCCTCCAGCCGGCGGTCGAGCTGCTGGTTGACCTCCATCGCCCGATCGGCGAGGGGGCTGCCGGCCGCGGCCGCGAGCCCGGCCGCGTCGCTGCGCGCCGGCACCCGGCGCTGGCGCTGTGCGTGGGCCCACCAGGCGTCGGCCAGCGTCACCTGCTGCTCGAACAGGTCGCGGTCCGCCTCGGTGTCGACCATGGTTCTCAGCGCGGCGACGCCGTCGACATACTCCCGGCGGGCCGACTCGTAGGAGCTGAGGAACTGCGGGTCACCGGTCAGCAGGTAGCCGCGCAGGGACCGCTGGGCGTCGGACAACTGCGTGCGCACCTGGAGGTTCGCCAGGCGCAGCGGATTGACCCGTTCGGTCAGGGCGTGCACCGTGCGGTACTGCAGCGCCGA
>DATMJT010000553.1:0-10088 GCA_035553735.1 Pilimelia sp. | reverse complement strand
CCCCCGGCCCCCAGCCGTACGAGTACCGGCGCCGGCCGCTGGTCGAACCCGACTGGACCCGCTACCCGGGCTGGCGGCACGTCACCCGCCAGCAGTGGGAGTCCGCCCAGTGGCAGCGGGCGCACTGCGTCAAGACCCCCGGCCAGCTGCGCGCCGTCCTCGGCGACCTGGTCGACGACGCCTTCTACGCCGACCTGGCCGAGGACCAGCGCCGCCTGGCCACCATGTCGATCCTGGTACCACCACAGATGATCAACACGATGGTGCCGCACGCGGTGCCCGACACCGCCGCCCTCTACGCCGATCCCGTCCGCCGCTACCTGCTGCCGGTGGCCTCCGACCGCGCGCCGCAGTGGCCGTCACACCCCCGCGCCAGCCGAGACTCCCTGCACGAGCACGACATGTGGGTGGCCGAGGGCCTCACCCACCGCTACCCGACCAAGGTGCTCGCCGAGCTGCTCGCCACCTGCCCGCAGTACTGCGGGCACTGCACCCGGATGGACCTGGTGGGCAACTCCACCCCGGCCGTGGCCAAGCTGCGGCTCGCGCTCAAGCCCGCCGACCGGCACGACGCCCACCTGGCCTACCTGCGCGCCCACCCCGGGGTGCGCGACGTCGTGGTCTCCGGCGGCGACGTCGCCAACGTGCCCTGGCGCACCCTGGAGGCGTACCTGATGCGCCTGCTCGACGTCGACACCGTCCGCGACGTGCGGCTGGCCACCAAGGCCCTGGCCGGGCTGCCGCAGCACTGGCTCCAGCCACAGGTCGTCGAGGGACTGGAGCGGGTGGCCCGCACCGCCGCCCGACGCGGGGTCAACCTGGCCATCCACACCCACGTCAACCACGCCAACTCGCTGACCCCGCTGGTCGCCCGCGCGACGCAGAGCGCACTGGAGGTCGGCGTCCGCGACGTGCGCAACCAGGGGGTGCTGCTCCGCGGGGTCAACGCCACCGCGCCGCAGCTGCTCGACCTGTGCTTCGCCCTGCAGGGAGAGGCCGGCATCCTGCCCTACTACTTCTACCTCTGCGACATGATCCCGCACGCCGAGCACTGGCGGGTGGCGGTATGGCAGGCGCAGCAGCTCCAGCACGACATCATGGGCTACCTGCCGGGCTACGCCACCCCGCGGATCGTCTGCGACGTGCCGTTCGTGGGCAAGCGCTGGGTACACATGGCCGCCGGCTACGACCGCGAACGCGGGATCTCCTACTGGACGAAGAACTACCGGACGTCGCTGGAGTCCGTCGACGCCGAGGCGCTCGCCCGGCGCTACACGTACTACGACCCGATCGACACCCTGCCCGAGACGGGTCGGGTGTGGTGGCGGCGGCACGCCGCCCAGGACCAGCCGGCCTGACGCGCCACGGCGGCGGGGCGTTGATCCGCCGCCCGCCGCCGTGGCGTACACGCGCCGAGGCGCCTACCGACGGAACGCGTCGCCCACGTCGTGGGCGGCGTCCCGGACGTGCTCTCCGGCCTGCCGCGCGTTGGCCTCGGCCACCTCGGCCGCGCCCTCGGCCTGCAGCCGCTCGTTGTCGGTGGCGTCGCCGATCTTCTCCTTGGCCCTGCCCTTGAGCTCGTCGAACGTGTTCTTCGCCTTGTCGCCCATGCTCACCGTGCACCTCCTGTGCGCTGGCGTCCATTGGTCTGGTGCCCGGCTGATGCCCGTAGCACCCGACGGCGAAACCCTGTCCCCGTCGGTGCCGCTGGGTCTTCACTCCCCCGGTGGTGCGGCGCACGTCGCGTAAGGGTTCCTAGGAAGCTAGGTTTGATGGGCCCGACGGGTCGAGGGCACGACGGTGGCCGGTCGCCTCCCGGCCGAGTAAGCCGGCACGGTCGTCGGTCCCGTGCCCGGCCCGGGGCTACCCGGCCAGCGGCGGGTCGCGGCGCTCCAGGGGGCGGTTGGCCGGGCCCTGGAGCACGGCGCCGTCGACGGCGAACCGGGAGCCGTGGCAGGGGCACTCCCAGGCGGTCTCGGCGTCGTTGAAGTGGACCAGGCAGCCCAGGTGGGTGCAGCGGGCCGACAACGCGTGCGCCGCGCCGCCGCGGTCCCGGTAGACCGCGCAGTGCTCGCCGCCCACCCGCACCACCGCCCCCGTGCCGGGCGGGATGTCGGCGACCGAGTCCACATGCGACCGGGCCAGCCGGTCGCCCACGAAGTGCCGGGCCACATGGGCCTGCAGGGCCAGCAGCGGCCGCGCCTCCTGGCGCAGGTGCAGCCGCCGGGGGTCGTACAGCCGCGCCCACGGCGAGTCGACACCGGTGATCCACTCGGTCAGCAGCCGCCCGGCCATGACCCCGGTACTCATACCCCAGCCGCCGAAGCCGGTGGCGACGTAGGCGTTGCGGGCGCCGGGGTGCAGCGGGCCGACGAACGGCACCCGGTCGGTGGTGGCGTTGTCCTGCGCGGCCCACCGGTGGCGGATCTCCGCGCCCGGGAACCGCTGCCGGGTCCAGGCGACGAGCCGCTCCCAGCGCCCGGTGACCCCCGGTGCCCCCGGGGTGAAGTGCTCGCCGGTCACGATGAGCAGGCGCCGCCCGTCCGGGTACGGGGCCGTGCGCACCGAGCGGGTGTTCTGCTCCGGGGTGAGGTAGGCCCCCCGCGGGTCCTGCTCGGCCGGGATCGCGGCCGCGACCACCAGCTCCCGGCGCGGCCGCAGCCGGGCGAACAGCAGGGCCCGGTCGAACACCGGGTAGTGGGTGGCCACGACCACGGACCCGGCGGTGACCGTCGGGCCGCCCTCGACGGTCAGCCGGCACGGGTCGCCCTCGTCCAGGCCCACCACCCGCGAGCGCTCGAAGACCCGCCCGCCCCGGCGGGTGAGGTCCTCGGCCAGCCCGAGCAGGTACCGGCGGGGGTGGAACTGCGCCTGGTCCGCCACCCGGATCGCGCCGGCCACGCCGAAGGGCAGGTCGGTCGCGGTGACGAACGACGCCGGCAGTCCGGCCTCCTGGGCGGCGTCCACCTCGGCGCGCACGCGCTCCAGCAGGTGCGGCGACTCGACGTAGGTGAACGCCGGAACGGTCTCCAGGTCGCAGTCGACGCCGAGCAGCCCGGCCACCTCGGCCACCCGCCGCACGGCCCACTGCTGCGACTCGGCGTAGCTTCGGGCGGCCTCGGGGCCCTGGGCCGAGCGCAGGTCCGCGTAGCTCAGCCCGTGCAGGGCCGACAGCTTGGCCGTGGTGTAGCCGGTGACGCCGGCGGCGATCCGGTCGGCCTCCAGCAGCGCGACGCCGCGGCCGGCGGCGGCCAGCTCCCACGCCGCGCAGATCCCGGCGATGCCGCCGCCGACGACGGCCACGTCGACCTCCAGGTCGCCGTCCAGCGACGGGTACGCCGTCGCCGCCGTGCTCTCCATCCAGTACGACTCGTGCGTGCCGGGCAACATGCGCCCCTCCCCCTCGTCGGCTCGGTCGCGGGTCCGGCGCTGCGGTGGCCGGCGACGGCCGTCAGCGCCCGGTGCGGTACTCCGTCAAGGGTGACCCGGGTCGGCCGGCGCCGCAGCGCTGGCGCGGTGGCCGTCGGGCCGCCCGCGCAGCGCGGCGTGGACCGCCTCCGGGGTCCGCGCGACCGTGGCCGTGCCGTCCTCGGCGGTGATGATCGGCCGCTGGATCAGCTCCGGGTACGCGGCCAGCGCGGCGATCCACCGCTGGCGCGCCGCGTCGTCGCGGGGCCAGCCGGCCAGCTCCAGCTGCACCGCGCGGGGCTCCCCCAGCCGGGCGATGTCCCACGGCTCCAGCCCCAGCCGGGCGAGCACGTCGGCGAGCTCGACGACGGTGGGCGGCTGCTCCAGGTAGCGGCGGACGGTGTAGCGCGCGCCCGCCGCGTCGAGCAGCGTCAGCGCCGACCGGCACTTGGAGCACTCCGGGTTGATCCAGATTTCCATGCCTCTCCCCTCGATCTCCTCATGGTCGGTGACGCCGGGTCCGCAGGGCGCGGGCCCGGCGCCGGCTCAGCCCCGCCCCGGCAGCCCGGGCGCGCCGACCGCGGCGGCCAGCCGGGCCAGCGTGAGCGCCCCCAGCAGCAGGCCGACGTCGCGCAGAGCGATGTCGTAGGCGCCGCCGAGCAGCAGCAGGTTGACGATGACGCCGCCCAACCAGGCGGCGACGACGTAGCCGCCGATGCGCGGCCGCAGCGCCACCAGGACCCCCGCGGCCACCTCCACGACCCCGACCGCCAGCATCGCCTGCCGCGCCGTACCGGGCAGCAGGTCGTCGACGGCCGGAGCCAGATAGCGGTCCCAGTCGGTGAGCAGCTGGGCGAACTTGTCCAGTCCGAACAGGACCGGAGCGACGGTGAACCCGACGCGGAGCAGCCAGAACGCCTGGCGTACGGCATCGGCCCGCAGCGGGCGGGCGGTGGCGCCGGAGTCGGCCGGGCCGCGGGCGGCGATACTGGTCATCATTGACCCCTTCTAACGGATACTTGATGAGACGTTAGAGCCGTCCGCCCTCTTACGTCAAGGCGATCCTCCGTTAGAATGGCAGCCGGGAAGGGATCACCATGTCCGACGGCCTCGACGCCGACCTCGCCAGCGTCGCCGCGCTGGGCGAGCCGGTGCGGCGCGAGCTGTACCGCTACGTGGTCGCCCAGGACGGCCCGGTCGGCCGCGAGCAGGCGGCCGGCAGCGTGGGGGTGGCGCACCACGTCGCCAAGTTCCACCTGGACCGGCTGGTGGCCGACGGGCTCCTCGAGGTGGAGTACAGCCGGCCTCCCGGCCGCGGCGGCCCGGGCGCCGGCCGACCGGCCAAGCGCTACCGCCGCGCCGCCCGCGACATCGCGGTCAGCCTGCCGGAGCGCCGGTACGACCTCGCCGGCCGGGTGCTGGCCGAGGCGGTCACCGTCGCCGCCCGGGACGGCGTGCCGGTCACCGCGGCGCTGCGCCGCGCCGCCCGGGACGCCGGCCGCCGGCTCGCCGCGGACGCCGCCGCCGACCCGGCGGCGGGGCCGGGCGCCGGCGGGGCCGACCCCGTGGCGGCCGTCGGCGCGATCCTGGCCGGCGGTGGCTATGAGCCGCGCGCCGACGCGGCCGGCATCGTCCTGGCCAACTGCCCCTTCCACAGCCTGGCCCAGGCGTACACCGACCTGGTCTGCGGCATGAACCTGCACCTCATCGGCGGCCTCCTCGACGCGCTGGGCACCGGTGGCCTGTGCGCCCGGCTCGACCCGGGGCCGGGCCGCTGCTGCGTGACCGTCGGACCGGCCGGCGGCGGGCCGGACGGCCCGGTCGAGGCCGCGGCCGCCGGCCCGGCGTGAGGCGGCGCGTCGACGGCGCGGCCGGGCAGGACCCGCGGGTGCCCGGCGGCGCTCAGGCGCCCGGGCGCGAGGCGCGCGTGGCCGCCCGCGTCGCCAGGGCCAGCAGGAGCAGCAGACCGGCCGGCAGGAAGGCCGCGCCGACGCCCGCGGCCAGGAGCAGCCCCCAACCGCTGACCACGGCCGCCCCGGCGGCGTCGGCGACCAGCCGCGGCCGTCCGGCCAGATCGGACAGGGCGGGGATCGCGGCGCCGAGGACGGGCACGCCGAGCAGGTAGCCGGCCGCGGCACCGGAGTCGCCCACGGTGAACGGGGTGAGCAGCGCCGCCACCGCCACGCTCAGCGCCAGCGCGGCCCAGCGCAGCACCCGGGGCGCGCCGGAGGGCCGGCGCACCGCGACCGCGACGGCGACGGCGGCCGCCGCCAGCGCCGCGGCCAGGGCGACCGTACCGATCATGACACCTCCCCGAGGGCTGCGGGCGACCCGGCGGCCGGGCGGTGGCCGCCGGGCGCCGGGCGGTTCAGCCCGCGGCGACCTTGGGCGGACGGTTCTCGTAGGGCGTGGACAGCACCACGGTGGTGCGGGTGATCACGTTGGCCGCGCGGCGGATGTCGCCGAGCAGCCGCTCCAGGTCCGCCGGGCTGGCCACCCGCACCAGGAGCAGGTAGAAGTCCTCGCCGGCCACCGAGTAGCAGGAGTCGATCTCCGCCAGGTGGGCCAGCCGCTCCGGGGCGTCGTCGGGCTGGGAGGGGTCGATCGGCCGAATCGCCACGAAGGCGCACAGCGGCAGGTCCAGTGCCTCGTACGCCACCCGGGCCGTGTAGCCGGTGATGACCCCGCGCTGCTCCAGGCGGCGGACCCGCTGGTGCGCCGCCGAGACCGACAGCCCCACCCGCTCCGCCAGGTCCGTGTACGACAGCCGGCCGTCGCCGGTCAGGGCCGCCACGATGGCCCGGTCGGTGTCCTCCACGGCGAGAAACCTACCCGACCGCACCGGTCCGGTGGCCGACGCGCGGCGCTCAGCCGCGGGTCAGCGCCCGGGAGATCACCATCCGCTGGATCTGGTTGGTGCCCTCCACGATCTGCAGCGCCTTGGCCTCCCGCAGGTACCGCTCCACCGGGTGGTCGGCCACGTAGCCGTAGCCGCCGAGCACCTGCACCGCGTCCGTGGTGACCCGCATCGCGGCGTCGGTGGCGAACAGCTTGGCCTGGGCCGCCTCCACCGAGTACGGCCGACCGGCGTCGCGCAGCCGGGCCGCGGCCAGGGTCAGCGCGCGGGCCGCGGCGACCTGGGTGGCCGCGTCCGCCAGCAGGAAGCCCAGCCCCTGGAACTCGGCGATCCGGCGGCCGAACTGCTCGCGCTCCCGGGCGTAGGCCACCGCGTAGTCCAGCGCGGCCTGGGCCAGGCCGACGGCGCAGGCGGCAATGCCCAGCCGGCCGGCGTCCAGCGCGCTCATCGCGATCCGGAAACCGACGCCCTCGCCGCCGACGAGCCGGTCGGCGGGGACCCGGGCCCCGTCGAAGGCGATCTGGGCCACCGGCGAGGAGCGCATCCCCATGGTGCGCTCCGGCTTCTGCGGCGTGATGCCGGGCGTGCCGGCGTCGGCGAGCAGGCAGGAGATGCCGCGCGCTCCGGGCCCGCCGGTGCGGCAGAAGACGTTGTAGAAGTCGGCGTACCCGGCGTGCGTGATCCACGCCTTGGTGCCGTGTACGACGTAGTCGTCCCCGTCGCGCGTCGCCCGGGTGGCCAGGGCGGCGGCGTCGGAGCCACCCGCCGGCTCGGACAGGCAGTACGCGCCGAGCAGCTCGCCGCCCAGCATGTCCGGCAGCCGCGCGCGCAGGTGCGCGTCGCCGAAGGCGGCGACCGGGTAGCAGGCCAGCGTGTGCACGCTGACCGCCTCGGCGATCACCAGCCACCGGGACGCCAGGATCTCCAGCACCTGCAGGTAGACCTCGTAGGGCTGGGCGCCGCCGCCGTGCTCCTCCGGGTACGGCAGGCCGAGCAGCCCCGCGCGGCCCAGGGTGCGCAGCACCTCGCGGGGGAACTCGCCGCGCGCCTCGAAGCCGGCCGCCCGCGGGGCCAGCTCCCGGTCGGCCAGCTCGGTGACCAGGTCGAGCAGGTCGCGTGCCTCGTCGGTGGGGAGGATCCGCTGCACGTTCGTCGCCACGCAGCTACCTTAACGGTCGTTCGGCGCGCCGGTGTGCCAGGCTGTCCCGGTGACGCGCCCCCTGCTGCTGGTCGACGCCCCCAGCCTGTACTTCCGGGCCTTCTTCGGCATCCCCGAGTCCGCGGTGCGCGCCGCCGACGGTGCGCCGGTCAACGCGGTGCGCGGCTTCCTGGACATGCTGGCCACACTCGTACGCGACCGGCGGCCCGACCGGGTGGTGTGCGCGCTGGACCTGGACTGGCGGCCGGCGTGGCGGGTGGCGCTGCTGCCCACGTACAAGGCACACCGGCTGGCTCCCTCCGGGGGCGAGGTGGTGCCCGACGCGCTGGCCCCCCAGGTGCCGATCCTGCTGGAGGTGCTGGCGGCGGTGGGCATCGCCGCCGTCGGCGCCGAGGGCTACGAGGCCGACGACGTGCTCGGCACGCTGGCCACCACGCTGCCCGGGCCGACCGAGGTGGTCTCCGGGGACCGGGACCTGTTCCAGCTCGTCGACGACGCCCGCCGGGTGCGCCTGCTCTACGTCGGGCAGGGCCTGGCCAGGCTGGCCGACTGCGACGAGGCGGCGGTGCGGGAGCGCTACGGCGTGCCCGCGGCGGCGTACGCCGACTTCGCCGCGCTGCGCGGTGATCCCAGCGACGGCCTGCCCGGGGTGCCGGGGGTCGGGGAGAAGACCGCGGCCCGGCTGGTGACCCGCTACGGCGGCCTCGACGGCGTGCTGGCCGCCCTGGAGGACCCGGCGGCCGGGTTCGCGCCCGGGCTGCGCGCCAAGCTGGCGGCCTCGCGCGACTACCTGGCGGCGGCCGGGCCGGTCGTGCGGGTGGCGCGCGATGCCCCGGTGCCGCCGCTGGACCCGACCCTGCCCGCCGCGCCGGCCGACCCGGACCGGCTGCTGGAGCTGGCCGCACGGTGGAACGTGGCCGGCGCCGCCCGCCGGCTGGTCGACGCCCTGCACGCCGCGGCCGGCGGGCCCGGCGGGCCCGGCTGAGCGGCGCGCACCGAGCGCCGGCGTGGGACGGCTGAACCACACCGGCCGGCACGTGGGTGGGCGGCGCGTCAGACGCGGCGGGCGGGCGACCGGTGCGGACGGACCCGTGCCGGCGGCGGCGCCCCCGCCGGGCGTGACCGCCGGTGCGGCGGCGGCAGCAGCGCCGCGCCGCTGACCAGCAGGCAGGTCAGCACCAGGACGGTGAGCAGCAGTTGGACGAGCATGGCCGCACCTCTCGCTGCCGTGGGCGGCGGGTGCGGACGGCCGGTCGACGGCCGCCGGCGCCCCTTGGATCCACCGTGACGCGGATCACCCCGGTGCGTCAACCGGTTCCGGCACACCGCCGGGCGAACCCGTGCGGCACACCGCCCGAGCGCCTGCACACCGGCGGCGGCGGCGCCTATGCTGCTTCATGAGGGGAGTACCTCGACAGGCCACCCCGGTCAGTACGGGCCCGCCCGCCGGGCCCCCGGGCGGTCGCCCGCCGCGCACGGCGGGTGAGGGAGACCTCGGACGGTTCGGCGCGTTCGAGGAGGCTCCGTGGCACCGATCAGCACGCTGTCCGCACCGCTGGAGACCATCGGGTCGCCGCAGTTGTGGGGCATGACCGTCGCGGTGCTGCTCGTGCTGCTCGGCGTCGACTTCGCGATCACCCGACGCCCGCACCACGTGCCGATGCGCGAGGCCGTGGCGTGGTCGGTGTTCTACCTGGCCCTGCCGGTGGCCTTCGGGCTGCTCCTCTGGCCGCTGTACGGCAGCACCCCGGCGATCGAGTTCTTCACCGGCTACGTGGTGGAGAAATCGCTGTCGGTGGACAACCTGTTCGTGTTCATGCTGCTGCTGGCGGCGTTCGCCGTGCCGCCCCCACTGGCCCAGCGGGTCCTGCTCTACGGCATCGTCGGCGCGCTGGTGCTGCGGGCGGTGTTCATCGCCGCCGGGGCGGCGATGCTGCGCACCGGCACCTGGGTCTTCCTGCTCTTCGGCGGGGTCCTGCTGCTGACCGCCGGCAAGGTGCTGCGCGACGCCCGGCGCGGGCAGGCGCACGAGGTGCACATCGAGAGCATGCGCAGCGTCGCCCTGCTGCGCCGGCTGATGCCGGTGACCGGCGCGTACCACGGCACGCGGCTCACCGTCGACCAGGACGGGCGCCGGGCGCTGACCCCGATGGCGCTGGTCGTGGTGGCCGTGTTCGTCACCGACGTGGTGTTCGCCGTGGACTCCGTGCCGGCGGTCTACGGGGTCACCGAGGATCCCTACCTGGTGTTCGCCACGAACGCGTTCGCCCTGCTCGGGCTGCGCGCCCTGTACTTCGTGCTGCGCAACGCGCTGGGCTCGCTGCGCCACCTCAACCACGGGCTCGCGGTCATCCTGGGCTTCATCGGCCTCAAGCTGGTGCTGCACTGGGCGCACGGCCTGTGGCACTGGGTGCCGGACGTGCCCACGGAGCTGTCGCTCGCGGTGATCATCGCCACGCTGGGCACGGTGACGCTGACCAGCGTGCTGGCCAACCGGCGCGACGCCCGCCGGCTCGCCGCGCCGACGCCGCCCACGCCGGTGGGCACGCCCCGCGGCGGCGGTGCCTGACCCGGCCGGCGGTGCGGCGGGCGCCCGGCCCCGGGCGGGTCAGCCGGTGACGTGGTAGGCCAGCACGCCGCGGCTGATGGCGGCCATGGCCGCGC